>DASWAW010000445.1:0-4212 GCA_036390955.1 Arthrobacter sp. | reverse complement strand
AGTACCTCGGCATCACCGGCGGCCGCCAGCAGTTCTTTGGACGCCGCGTGGCCTTCCCGCAGGACGACTGAGATCGACAGGTGCGGGGCGAGGGCGCTGGCCTCCTTCAGGGCGTGGTCCAGGAGTTCCTGGCCGTGCAGCGGGCCATGCCGACCGTGGACTTCCCGGGTTCCGCCGCGGGTCTGGTCGATGTGGACGATCTGCAGGGTGGTGCCGAGCACCCCCGCCAGCCGTGCCGCGCCGGCCAGCGCCGCGGAGCTCCGGGAGGTCCCGTCGATGCCAACGACGACGGGGCCTGCGGCTTCCCCGGGATCTCGCAGGCGGCGGATCACCATCAGCGGGCAGGGGGAGGAGCCTGCCAGGTCCAGGCAGACCGACCCGGCAAGCTGCCCCAGCACGCCGCCGAGTCCGCGGCTGCTGACCACGAGGAGGCGGGCATCACGGGCCGCATCGCGCAGCACCGGCGCCGGAAGCCCCGTTTCCATAACGCCTTCGACGTCGGGCCCGGTTCCGGCCGGGGCGGTGGCGGGGCCAGTGGCAGCTGGTTCGGCTCCAGCGGCCTGTTCCGCGGCGGGCGCGGTGGGAGCGGGTTCGGCGTCGGTTGTGGCGTCCGGGGTTCGCGCGGCAGCGAGGGCCGCGCGTGCCAGCTCGATGCCTTCCGCCAGGATCGCCTCGGCTGAGTGCCGCAGCCCGCTGCCTTCCACGCCCTTGACCGGGCCGAGCTTCTTGGTGAACACCGGCCAGACCCAGGCATGGACCACCCGGAGCCGGTATTTTCCGGCGGCTGCATACTCCGCGGCCCACCGGACGGCCTCTTTCGAGGCCTCCGACCCGTCGTAACCGACTGCCACGGTGGTGCGCTCGTGCGCCGCAGCGGGTACCGTCATGCGTCCTCCCCGTCAGCCGTGTCCGTCTCCGGGCGGTACTTTGCCCCAGTAGAACGCAGGCGGGCAGGGAAGGGCTAGGGGCTTTGGTCCCGCGGGTTGCGCGGATCCGCTTCCGCCGTGCGGCCGGTCCGCGCGTCGGTTCCCGCGTCCGCCCCGCCGCTCCGTTCACGCAGTTCGCGGCCCCGTCTGATGTCTTCCTCCTCGCGTGCCTGCAGCTTGTCGCTCTGCTTGGTGTCCCGGGGCGGCAACTGGATGGTTTCCTCGGCCTCGATGCCGGCCTGGAGCTGGCGGCCACGTTCCATCTCGGCGTCGAATTCGGCGCCGAACAGCAGTGACATGTTGAGGAGCCAGAGCCACAGCAGCGAGACGATGACGCCGCCGATCGTGCCGTAGGTCTCGTTGTAACTGCTGAAGTTGGCAACGTAGAACGCGAAGGCCAGGGAGGACAGCAGGAAGATCACCAGGGCGATGAACGAGCCAAGGCTCATCCAGCGGAACTTGGGCTGCTTCACGTTGGGGGTGGCGTAGTAAAGGATGGCGATCGCGAGCACCACCAGCAACAGGATGACGGGCCACTTGGCGATGTTCCAGACAACGAGGAAAGCCCCGCCCAGACCAATCGCGTTGCCGACGGACTCTGCCACCGGCCCGCTCAGGACAAGCATGGCGGCCAGCAGCAGGACGATCAGCACGGTGGCGATGGTGACGCCGAGCATGGTGCCCCGCAGCTTGATAAACGGCCGGCCTTCGTCGATCTCGTAGATCCGGTTCATGGCCCGGCCAAAGGCCCCCACATAGCCGGAAGCGGACCAGAGCGCGGTGAGGATGCCAAGCACCAGGGTCAGCCCGGCAGCGGAGGAGTTGCTGAGCTGCTCGACCGGCTGGCGGATGGCGTCCACCGTTTCTGCGGGGGCGAAACCTCGAGCAATGTCCAGGAGCGCGGCCGTGGTGTTCCCGGCCTGCCCGAAGATGCCCAGCAGGGACACAAGGGCCAACAGGGCGGGGAAGATCGAGAGAACCGAGTAATAGGTCAGGGCGGCGGCGAGGTCGGGGCACTGGTCCTTCGTGAACTCGCGCAGCGTCTTCTTGGCGATGTACTTCCACGAGGGCTTGGTGACATCGGTAGGGCTGTCCGGTTTGCGGGCGTCGTCCGGGGCGGGTGCCGTGCGGGCCTTGGCGGTGCTGCTTTCCTGGGTTTCGGCGTCGGCGGCAGTGTCTGCCGCCGCGGGGTTCTTGGCCATGGGAATTCTTCCTTTGGGTTAAGTGCAGCGGCCGGCCGCCCGGCGCGTGAGCGCAGGACGGCCGGCCGATTCAATCTGGATCAGACCTGCTGGACGTTGTCCTTGGCCTCGACGGTGCGATCCTTGACGTCGGCCACCGCGCCCTGGCCTTCGGCCTTGACGTGCTCGGTGGCGACGGTGGCCGTGGCCTTGACGTTCTCCACCGCAGCCTGGGCGGGCTCCTTGAGTCCTTCAGCCACATGCTTGGCGGCCTCGGTGAGTTCCGTCGTGAGCGGTTCGGCCGCAGTCTTCAGGGAATCCGCGGCTTCGCGTTCCTTCTGGCTGGCAGGGATCAGGGAAGAAACCAACAGGCCGGCCCCGAAGGCAATCAGGCCCGCCGCCAGCGGGTTGCCCCGGGTCCTTGTCTTGACCTGTGTGGGCGCGTCCCCGATGGCTGCGCCGGCGTCGCTGAGGTGCGACCCGGCGGTGCCGGTGGCGGAGTGGACATTGCCGGCGGTGTGGTCGGCAGCTCCCATGACTTTCTCCTTCACTCCAAAGACGGCGTCCTTGACGTTTTCTTTAACCTTGTCCGTCTGCCGCTGGACGATGTGGGACGGCGTGACCTTGTCCGCTACGGCATCGACATTCGTGCCCAGCCGCGCGCGGGTTGCTTCAATATCTGCTCGGATGACATCCGGGTTTTCACTCATCGTGTTTCCTCGCTGTATTAGGTGGTGGGCTTGAGCGTGGGCGGGATTTCCTGAAGCGTCTCGGCGGTCTGGGGCATGCCCTTGATCGCGTTGAGCTCCTTGCGGCCCATGGATGCCAGGACTGCGGCGACGATTCCCCAGATGATGGCGACGACGACGGCCGACCAGCCAAGTCCCATGACGTTCCCGAGCGCCCACCAGAGCGCGAGGGAGAGGAACAGCAGGACGAAGTGGCCTGCGACTCCGGCGCCGGCAAGCATGCCGGTGCCTTTACCGGCGCGGGTCGCGGACTGCTTAAGTTCGACCTTGGCCAGTTCGACTTCCTGCCGCATCAGGGTGGACATGTCCCGCGTGACTTCGCCCAGAAGGTCACCGAGGGACGTCGTTTCCGCCTTGGCGTGCGCGGCGGTCTGGGGCATTTCGCTGGTCATCGACGGCCGCCGTCAAAGGGGTCATCACGGAACGGGTCCTGCCGGAGCGGGTCCGTCACCACGGGCTCCGAGTCCCAGCGGTCCTGCCGGCCGCCGTCGGCGAGCCGGTCGGCGTCGAGCGGGTTGGGCGGGTAGGTGTCCGCGAAGCCCGCGGTCGTCGTTTCCGGCGCCGGCATCTGCACCGGCGGCGGCGGAACCGCCATTCCGGTGTCAGGGACCCGGGTGGCCGGCAGGGCCGTGCCGGCGGCTGCGCTTCCCGTGGGCTCGGGGGCGCCGGCGCTGAGGCTGCGGCTGAGCCGGCCTGCCAGGATGCCGGCTCCGGCCGCGAGCAGCAGGAAGGTGCCGGGGCGCTGGCGGGCAAAGGATTTGACCTCCGTCAGCAGTGAACCGGGATCGCGGCCGTCCAGCCACACCGCGACGGCGGAAGACCGCTCAGCGGCCTGGCGCACGAGGTCGCTGGCAACCCCGGGCTGGTCGGAGGCCGCGGCCATGGTGTGCAGTTCGGTGGAGATGGAGCGCAGGCCTTCGGCGACCTTCTGCTGCTGGGTACCGGCCTGGTCGGTCAGGTCGGACTTCGCCTGGTGCAGCAGATCCCTGGCGTTCGTCTTCACCTCGGCGGCGACATTGGCGGCTTCGGTCTTGGCCGTCTCGGCCACGTTCTGGGCGGAGTCCGCGGCCTGGCGCTTCACGTCCGCCGCCTCGTCCTTGGCCGCGCCCGTTTTTGAGGCCCCGCCGTCGGTGTCGGCACCGTGGGCGCCGCCGTTCGGCATCGTCGGGAACGTGGTCGCCGGCCGGAGGGGAGTCTGCTGGGTGGCCGTAGGCGTGCCGTAGCTGCCGTCCTGGGGCCAATTGTTCTCTGTCATCTTCGCTCTCTTTTCAAGATCGGCTGCTGATCACAACCAGCAATAACTGGAGTGTTAATAGTAAGCATGATTACTAAAGATAGTAAGTACCCTTGGCTTTA
>DASWAW010000444.1:0-1949 GCA_036390955.1 Arthrobacter sp. | reverse complement strand
GCTCCCGCGTAGCGCGGAATGCGGGATGAATCGATGGGGCCAAGGTTGCCATTGGCCTCGATGCGCAGCTCTTCCAAAAGAAAGCCTCTCCTTCGAGGATTGACCGACGGGTGTGACAGCCATCATACACTCGAAGTTTCGTATTGCGCATCATTTGTTTACCAATCGGCCCCGGCTTTTAATCAAGCCGGGGCCGCGGCGGGGCCTTCAGGCGATGGCGGAGGCGCCCCGCTCCCCTGTCCGCACCCGGACGGCGTCGCGCACGTCGATGGTCCAGATCTTGCCGTCCCCGAAGCTGCCTGTGCGGGCCGCTGCCAGGATCGCGTCCGTCACGCCGTCGAGTACATCCTCGTTAACCAGCACCTCAACCCTTGCCTTGGGCAGCAGGTCCGAGGTGTATTCGGCGCCGCGGTACACCTCCAGGTGGCCGCGCTGCCGGCCGTAGCCGCTGGCAGGGCTGACGGTCAGGCCGTTGACGCCCAGCTCCTCGAGTGCCGTGCTGACGGCGGTGACCCGCTCCGGCCGCACGATGGCGGTGACGAGCTTCATGTGGACACCTTGCCGCGGCTGGCCTTGCCCTCCCGCTGGCCTTCGGCGGGCGCCGGCTCGGCATCCGCCTTGCCGTGCGGCTCCCCCGGATGGAAGCTACCGCCGACCATCAGGAGTTCGTAGGCCGTTTCGGCATGTTCGGTCACGTCGATGCCGTTCAGCTCGTCGGCCTCGGAGACCCTCATGCCCATGGTCTTGTGGATGATAAAGGCGATCAGTGTGGTCATCAGGCCGCTCCACAGCGTGATGATCAGTGCGGTGAGAAGCTGCGGCCAGAACTGGGCCATGCCCCCGCCATAGAACAGACCGCCCTCCGTCTTGGCCGAGGGGAGCGCGAAGAAGCCCAGGGACAGGGTCCCCCACAGGCCGCCGACGAAGTGGACGGCCACCACATCCAGGGAGTCATCCAGCCCGATCTTGAACTTCAGTCCCACGGCGAGCGCGCAGACCGCCCCCGCCACCGCACCGATCGCGATGGCTCCGATCGGGTCGACGAAGCCGCAGGCCGGGGTCACGGCCACGAGCCCTGCCACCGCGCCCGAGGCGGCACCCAGGGAGGTGGCGTGCCCGTCGCGGATCCGCTCGATGAGCAGCCAGCCGAGCAGCGCCGCGCACGTGGCCATCAGCGTGTTGGTCCAGGCCAGGCCCGCCGTGGCATCGGCAGCCAGCTCGGAGCCGGCGTTGAACCCGAACCAGCCGAACCACAGCAGCCCCGCCCCGAGCATCACAAACGGCAGGTTGTGCGGGCGGATGTTCGGGTCCTTCATGAAGCCGAGCCGCTTGCCAAGGACCACCGCCAACATGAGGCCGGCGATACCGGCGTTCATGTGCACCACAGTTCCGCCGGCGAAGTCGAGGGCCGAGATCTTGCTTCCGATGATGCCGTCGGCTCCGAAGATGCCGCCGCCCCAGACCCAGTGGGCAATGGGGGCGTAGACGAGGGTGACCCACAGGGCAGCGAAGAGCAGCCAGGGTCCGAACCGGACGCGTTCGGCGACGGCACCGCTGATCAGGGCGACGGTGATAATGGCAAAGGTGGCCTGGAATCCTATGAACACCATGTCCGGCAGGCCGGGGGCCTTGGTCCCGATAGTGCTGGTCAGCCCGCTCAGGCCGAAATTGGCGAAGGGGTCACCGATAAATCCGTTGAGTGAATCCGGCCCGAACGCCATGCCGTAGCCCCACAGGGCCCAGACGACTCCCACCACGCCCATGGCGCCGAAGCTCATCATCATGATGTTCAGGACGGATTTCATCCGTACGAGTCCGCCGTAGAAGAAGGCCAGACCGGGAGTCATCAGGAGAACCAGCGCGGATGCCGCCAGCATCCAGGCGGTCGCGCCCGGGTCGAGCGCCTGGGGATCAACTTCCATTGCTACTGCAAGCACAGCCATGTTCAT
>DASWAW010000443.1:0-2626 GCA_036390955.1 Arthrobacter sp. | reverse complement strand
TCATCGGCGGGGTCGCGCTCGTCGGTGCTCGGGAAACGCCCGGCCTTGAGCTGGGGAACCACCACGGTCCCGCCGGCTGCGGCGCGCGCCAGCGCCGCGACGAGTGGATGGTTCTCGTTGATCCACGGATCCTCGAGACTCCCGGACAGGTCCGCAAACGTGGAGACCAGGAGGTTGTGCTCGACCTCGGCGCCGTGGATGGGCTGGATGACCGTGCCCAGGCGGTCGAGGACCGGCTGCGGGTCAAACCGGGCGGTGCTGTACGCCATGCGGGTCACGGCATTGACGTCGAAGACGATCCCGTGGATGGCCTTCAGGTGCCGGATCAGGGCCGGGTTGATCCGGGCCTGTTCGGTGAGCTGCAGTTCGTAGTCGTCCTCGCCCGGGCGCACGGTGAGGGAAATGGAGGCCAGCATGACCGGGGCTGACACACGCTGGGGTTTGCCGCCAACGGCGGACGTCCAGACCACCGTGCCGGCCGAGAAGTAGCCCGCATCGATGCCGCGGTCATTGGCGAGTTCGAAGATCTTGGACCGCAGATTGCGCGAGGCCCTGGCGGCGACGACGTATTGCTGGTGGTCGCGGATCAGGGTGGAGAGCCGGGTGCGCCGGCCGGCCATCAGCTGCGCCAGTCCGGACGGATGCGCGTGCGTCAGGTCGATGGAGCCCTCAGGCGTTTTGGTGAAGCGCAGCATGGTGTCTGCTCCGGTGACGGGCTTGAGCCCAGACAGCCATTTCCTGAGCTCCTCGGAGCCCTCGGGGTGGCCTTGACCAACTGACACTGCTGCCTTCTTTTCTGTGCTCGCGTTTACTGTGCTCACGTTTTCCGTGCTCGCGCGGGACGTCCTGGACCATACCGGCATGCATTCGAGGTTAGCCCCAATCCGGCGCCGGTGAGGCTCCGCAACACTGGCGGGACCCAAATTCAACGCGAATTAACAGGTTCGCCCTCCGCGGCCAGAGCCGCGGCCCAAAATCCCCGCCCGGAGGATCCGGACAGACGTAAAATGGCCGGCCTCAAGAGGAGGCCGGCCATTTGACTAGCCCGCTACCGGGCTATTCCCACTCAATGGTTCCCGGCGGCTTGCTGGTTACGTCGAGCACAACACGGTTCACGCCGTCCACCTCGTTGGTGATGCGGTTGGAGATCCGGGCCAGCAGATCGTAGGGCAGCCGCGACCAGTCCGCGGTCATGGCGTCCTCGGACGAAACGGGACGCAGCACGATCGGGTGGCCGTAGGTGCGGCCGTCGCCCTGGACGCCGACGCTGCGGACATCGGCCAGCAGGACCACCGGCATCTGCCAGACCTCGTTGTCCAGGCCGGCGGCGGTCAGTTCCGCCCGCGCAATGGCGTCGGCCTTGCGCAGCAGGTCCAGCCGCTCCTTGGTGACTTCGCCGACGATCCGGATGCCGAGGCCCGGTCCGGGGAACGGCTGGCGTCCCACGATTTCCTGCGGCAGGCCGAGCTGGGCGCCGACGGCGCGGACCTCGTCCTTGAACAGGGCACGGAGCGGTTCGACGAGTTCGAACTGCAGGTCCTCCGGCAGGCCGCCCACGTTGTGGTGGCTCTTGATGTTCGCGGCACCTTCGCCGCCGCCGGATTCGACGACGTCCGGGTACAGGGTGCCCTGCACAAGGAACTTGATCTTCTCACCGTGTGCTGCGGCCTCGGCGATGATCGCCAGCTCGGCTTCTTCGAAGGCGCGGATGAACTCGCGGCCGATGATCTTGCGTTTGGTCTCCGGGTCGCTGACGCCGGCCAGGGCCGACTGGAAGCGCTCCTGCTCGTTGGCGACGTAGAGCTTGACGCCGGTGGCGGCCACAAAGTCGCGTTCGACCTGCTCGGCTTCGCCTTCGCGCAGCAGGCCGTGGTCCACGAACACACAGGTCAGCTGGTCGCCGACGGCGCGCTGGACCAGGGCTGCGGCGACGGCGGAGTCGACGCCGCCGGACAGGCCGCAAATGACCCGGGCGTCGCCGACCTGTTCGCGGATCCGGTCGACCTGCTCCTCGAGGATGTTGCCCGCGGTCCAGTTCGGTTCCAGCCTGGCGCCCTTGAAGAGGAAGTTTTCCAGCACCTGCTGGCCATAGGCCGAGTGCTTTACCTCGGGGTGCCACTGCACTCCGTAGAGGCGCTTCTCCTCGTTGGCGAAGGCGGCCACTTCGGCTCCGGCCGTCGTCGCGAGGACCTCAAAGCCGTCCGGGGCCTCGTGCACCGAATCCCCGTGGCTCATCCAGGTGCTCTGGTGCTGGGGCATGCCGTCGAGGATGGAGCGGCCGTCGCCGATGGTGGTGGTCTCGGTGGCGCCGTACTCACGGAGCCCGGTCTGGGCCACTTTGCCGCCGAGGGCGTTGGCCATGGCCTGGAAGCCGTAGCAGATGCCGAAGACCGGCACCCCGGCTTCGAACAGCTCCGCGCCGACGCTGGGGGCGCCTTCGGCGTAGACGCTTGCGGGGCCGCCGGAGAGGATGATCGCGGCGGGGTTCTTGGCCAGCAGTTGCTCGGTGCTGTAGGTATGCGGAACCACTTCCGAATACACATTCGCTTCCCGGACGCGGCGGGCGATCAGCTGCGCGTACTGGGCACCGTAGTCAACAACCAGCACGGGCTTGTGGGACGTCTGG
>DASWAW010000442.1:0-9418 GCA_036390955.1 Arthrobacter sp. | reverse complement strand
GCAGCGCGGCCGGGTGACTCCCATCCGAATCCGACAGCTCACCTCGCAGGCATTGGGAGAGGCTACTTTCGTGTCTTCACGCCACAATGCTGCGCGTCACCGCGCTTGCGCGGCTCTAACGAGCCCGCTGGAATCCAATGTTCGTGCCGCCCTTGCCGGCGCCCGAAATGGGTTCCACGCCGCCGTCTCAATCTCTGCTGAGACCGGCCCGCAGGCCAAGCACCTGCACGCAGTTCCCGCTTTTGGCGCGTCTTCGCAGTACACCCTTCGCTAAGTAACCCATTTCGGGGCGATCCGGCGTACCCCCAAGATGCCGGAGCGTCCTCAGCCCGCGCCTGAAAAGCGCGGACCCAGGATCACGAAAGAGAGAACTTAATGACTACTCGTGCAAACGCACGGCACCGCGCCGAGGTCACCAAGACCAACTCGCTGGCCGTCATTGCCAAAGCTGTCGGCGACAACGCCGGCGGCATGGGCCGCCAGGCTGCAGTTATTGCTGCAGCTTCCGGCCTCGTCCTGACCAGCGGTATCGCGGCCAACGCCGCTGAGACCAACGTCCAGCGCGACTCCACCTCCGCTTCCACGCTCGAAGTACAGTCGGCTGCCCCGGCGACGATCTCCGCTGCTTCCACCATCGCGATCTCCTACGAGAAGCCGGCTGTCACCACCACGGCGGCTCCGGTCGTTGAGGCCCCGAAGCCGGTCGTCAAGGTCCAGGAAGCCCCCGCGGCCAAGACCGCCAGCACCAAGGTCGGCGCCACCGCCGTTGCCGGCACCCCGGCAGCGGCTGTCGCCAGCGGCATGGGCGCCACGATCGCCGCGGCTGCCTACGCCCAGATCGGCATCAGCCAGGACTGCACCGCACTCGCCACCAACGCGCTGGCTGCAGCGGGCATCAACTACCACGGCTGGCCGGCAGGTTACCTGTCCCTCGGCCGCACCGTGAGCGCCGCCGAGGCACGCTCCGGCGACCTCGCCTACTACGCAAACGGCGGCTCGGGCCTGGCCCACATCGCGGTTTACGTCGGCAACGGCATGGCCGTCCACGGCGGATGGAACGGCGGGACCACGTCCCTGCAGACCGTCAACGTCGGCTCCGGCCCGGTCTTCATCCGCGTCGGCGGCTAAGACAACAGCTGACAGCAGTGCAAAGGACCCCCGCCATTCGGCGGGGGTCCTTTTGCGTGTCCGCGGCATGAACTTCAGCCGACCCACTGCGCGGCCGGCAAAAAAATTCGGTGAAACGGCACATCAGTGTTTACTCTTGTTTTGTCGATCCTTAGCCCGACCATGCAGAGGGCAGCCGGCCCTCGTGCCCCTGGCGGGTGCGGCCGTGAAGAGGTATGCGGATGCGCACTCTCGTTCTGAATGCTGGATATGAACCGCTGGCGGTTGTGACCTTCCGCCGGGCGCTGGTTCTTGTGCTGACCGGAAAGGCCAGCGTCGTGGCGGAGGGCGACGATCCTGTCGTCGGGCCGCAGGACGTTCTGGGCCGTCCTTCCGTGATCCTGTTGCACCGTTACATCAGGCCCCGGTACAACACCGTCACGGCGGTCAGCCGCCGCGGGGTACTCCGCCGGGACGGACACCGCTGCGCCTATTGCGGCAAAGCGGCCCACACCATCGATCATGTCCAGCCCAAATCCAGGGGCGGTGCGGATTCCTGGGAGAACCTTGTCGCTGCCTGCCTGCGGTGCAACAACGCCAAGGGCGACCACACGCCGGGGGAGATGGGGTGGAAGCTCAACTTCAACCCTGCGCCGCCACGGGGTACAACCTGGCAGATCAAAGAGCTGGAGAAGCCGACGCCGGCCTGGGACCCCTTCCTGTTGCCGGAATCTGCAGCCTGAAACGGAAGGCCGCGGCCGGTTCGCCGGCCGGACTGCGCTAGCTGCATGACATCCTCCCGGACCACGTTAGGCTGGGCCGGTGGAATTTGATGCTGTCATTCTTTCCGGGGGGAGGTCGTCCCGGCTGGGAGGTGTGCCCAAATCCGGTCTGCTGCACGACGGCGCCACCCTCCTTGAGCGCGCCCTGGAGGCAGCCCGCGGGGCGGCGGCAATCGCCGTCGTCGGGCCCGACCCCGGCGTGCTGCCGGAAGGTGTGCTGAGCTGCCGGGAAAACCCGCCCTATGCCGGACCCGCCGCCGCCATCGCGGCCGGGCTCTCCGCTCTGGCACAGGACCGAGTCTGGGACCCGCGCCACCGGGCAGCGGCCCCCTACACTCTGATCCTGGCCTGCGACATGCCCCGAGCCGGAGCTGCCGTCCGGGCGCTGCTGGACGAGGCCGCGGGAGCCCCGCCGGCGGACGGGCTGGTGGCGGTGTCCGCCGATGGGCGCCGGCAGCATCTCCTGGGCCTATATGGCACAGCCGTGCTACAACGTCGGGCCACCGAAGCAGCCCAACGCGGCGCACTCGAAAACGCCTCGGTGTTCGCCCTTCTTGCTAGGCTGGAGGTACGGGAAGTCAGCGTCCCCGAGGGGTCCACGGATGATGTGGACACTTGGGACGATGCCTCCGCTTTAGGGGTGACCCGCCCGCCCGCCGGGAATGGCAGCGACAGCAGTAACCGCCATCAACCTGGCACCCGGCCCGGGACTCCCCAGCTGAACTCGACCTTGGAGGCAAACGGTGAAAACCCAGGATGAAACACTGGAAGACTGGTGCCGTGCCCTGCTTCAGGCCCTGGAACTGGAAGACGTCGAGGTTGACGTGAATGAGGTCCTGGCCCTGGCCGGTGTGGCAGCGCACTCCATTGTGCGCCCTGCTGCTCCCTTGACGACGTTCATCGCCGGCTTCGCGGCAGGCCTGGCGTCGGGCTCCGGGCAGGCCACAGATGCCGTCTCCATGCAGGCCGCGATGGGCGTAGCCCGCAAACTCGCCAAGGACTACGCAGCCAGCGAAGCCACCGGGGCATGACGGCTGCACCCCCTCACGGCGGCGCAGCTGCCGCCGGGGATGAGCCCGCGGCGGACACCCCCGCCGGCGAGGCGCCGCACCGGCACCTGGCCCACACCTGGCAGGAAGCCTGGCAGCTCGCCTTCGACTGCGCGACCCCCATTCCCGCCGCACCCGTTGCCCTGCGCGGTGCCCTGGGACGGACGCTCGCCGCCGATGTGGAGGCGCTCGTGGACCTGCCGCACTACGCCTCCTCCGCCATGGACGGCTGGGCAGTCAATGGCAGCGGCCCCTGGATCCTTGCCGAACCGGGCCAGCGGCTGGCACCCCACCAGGCCAGTCCGATCGTCACGGGCGGGCTGATTCCCCCGGGGGCGAAGGCCGTGCTGCGCAGCGAAAGCGGCAACATCGCCAGCGATGAGGACGGGTTGCCGGTTCTGCAGCTCGGCGGCGGCGCCAAGCCCGGTGAGCCGCGGAACGGCGAACACATCCGTAAGGCCGCGGAGGAGGCCGCCGCGGGCGAAGTGCTGATCAAGAGCGGCACCCTGCTCAACCCCGCCCACCTGGCGCTCGCGGCCGTCGCCGGCCACGATGCCCTCACGGTGCTGGGCAAAGCCGTCGTCCGGCTGGTTTTCACCGGCTCCGAGGTGGTGACGGCCGGGATCCCGCAGCCCGGGGAAGTGCGCGATACCTTCGGTCCCCAGCTCGCGCGCGTCGTGGAGATGCTCGGGGGAATCTGCGCCGGCGAAACGAAAATTGGCGACAGCTATGCCGAGTGGCTCGCAGCGCTCGAGGACACCGACCCGGCGGAGGGCAGCGGGGAGGCCGCCGGGGCACAGCTTCCCGGACGCCCCGCCGCTGAGCCGTTACCGGCCGACGTCGTCATCACCACGGGCGGGACCGGCCGGTCCGGCACCGACCACCTCCGGCGTTCGGTCGCCGAACTCGGCGGCCGCCTCCTCATTGACGGCATCGCCATGCGTCCCGGCCATCCCGCGGTCCTGGCGGAACTGCCGGACGGCAGGTTCATCATCGGGCTGCCGGGCAACCCGCTCGCGGCCATGATGGCACTGTCAACCATCGGCGCCCCGCTCCTGGCGGCGCTGGGGCACCGGAGCTTGCCTCCCGTCACGGAAGTTCCCTGCGGCTCCACCATCGAGCCCGATCCCGGCCGGACCCGGCTGATGCCCTTCCGCCTGCTTTACGGCATGGCCTCCCCGGCACAGCACACCGGCCCCGGCATGATGCGCGGGCTGGCCGCCGCCGACGGCGTTCTGGTGGTTCCGCCGCATGGAGTGCAGCTGGGGGAACTCGTCCCGGCCTTCGCCCTTCCCTGGAACCCTGCCCTTCCGGAGCCTGCGGCGGCGAAGGACAAGCCCGCCTCCAAACGGCCTGCCCGGAAGCCTGCCGCCACCGGCGGCCCCGTGGACTGGAGCGAATTGCTGGGGTAGCACCTGGTTATTGAACGCGCGCTGGCCACCCGGCCCAGTGCTTGCCATGATGGAGTTATGTTGGTTAGGAATACCTGATGGGCCGCGTCACGCAGCGCCGCAAGGTGCACAAATACGTCCTCGACGGATCTCCCCAGGCGCTCGAATTCCCGGTCCGCTACCGGGAAGACGTGCTCGCCGTCGAGGAGCCGCTGGAAATCCGGCTGGACAGCCTGTCCTTCTCCGTCACCATGCGGACCCCGGGGAACGACTTTGACCTCGTGGCGGGCTTCCTCGTCTCCGAAGGCATCATCTGGAGCCCCGACCAGCTCGTGTCCCTGCGGTTCTGCGCCGGGGAGGACGAGAACGGCGTCCAGACCTTCAACGTGGTGGAAGCCCAGTTAAGGCCCGACGTCGTCCGTCCGGACATTGGGCGGAACGTCTTCACCTCCAGCTCGTGTGGCATCTGCGGCACGGACTCCATTGAAGCCGTGCACAAGTCCTCTCATTTCAGCCCCGCCGACGATCCGCTGAGTGTCCCCGTGGCCACGCTCGCGTCCCTTCCGGACCGGCTGAGGGAAGCCCAGGCGGTCTTCGACGTCACCGGCGGCGTGCACGCTGCCGGTCTGTTCCGGATCGCTGAGGACGGCTCCGCCGACCTGCTGTGCGTCCGCGAGGACGTGGGCCGCCACAATGCGGTGGACAAGGTGGTCGGCTGGGCCCTCCGCGAAGGCATGCTGCCGTTGCGCGGCACAGTGCTCCAGGTTTCCGGGCGGGCGTCGTTCGAACTCGTGCAAAAAGCGGCCCTGGCCGGCATCCCGGTTCTGGCCGCGGTCAGCGCGCCGTCGAGCCTGGCTGTCGAGCTGGCCGAGGCCAGCGGCATCACGCTGGCCGGGTTCAGCCGCGGCACGTCACTGAATGTTTATGCGGGCGCCCGGCGCGTGGGCGGCGTGCCCGCACCCGTGGGCGGCTAGCTGCACCAACCCAGGAGGTTGGTGGCGCGGCTGACAGCTTCCGCTGGGTCGCCCTTGGTTTGGGACGGGCGGCAACGTAAGTTTAATCCATCGATTGGATGCATTTCAGCGTCATCCACGCCAGCGCTAAGAGGAACACATTGCACGACGACCGCCGTCTCACGGAAGTCCGGCTTGACCGTTTTGTTCGCGAACGCATCGTCCCCGCGGTCTATCCGCGCAGCGTCCCGCTCACCCTGAGCAGCTGGGATGTCCCGGATGAGCCGGTGCCGGCCATGGAGGCTCTCCGGCAGCAGTTCACGCCGCAGGAGCACGGCGCGGCCTGGGGGCGGCCCTGGAGCACCAAATGGTTGCGCCTGCAGGGGCAGGTTCCGGACGCCTGGGGCACGGCGCCGGACACTTCAGTGGAAGTTGTCGTGGACCTGGGCTTCAGCGGCGACCTTCCCGGCTTTCAGTGCGAAGGAATCGCCTGGCGGCCGGACGGAACCATCATCAAAGCCATCTCCCCGCGGAACCAGTACATCCCGCTGAAGCTCCTGGGCAGCGGAATGTCGGTGGACTTCTACGTGGAGGCGGCCGCGAACCCCGATCTGTCGCAGGGCTGGACCTTCGCGGCCACCCCGTACGGCGACAAAGCCACCTCGGGAACCGACCCGAAATACCGGCTCGGCAGCATCGTCATCGCCGAACTCAACCAGACCGTCTGGGAGCTGCAACAGGACATCTGGACCCTCAGCGGCCTGATGCACGAACTTCCAATGGACCTGCCCCGCCGTCACGAAATCCTTCGCGCCTTGGAACGGATGCTGGACGTCATGGACCCCGACGACGTCCCGGGCACGGCCAGCGCGGGGCGTGAAGCGCTCGCGGCGGTCCTGGCCCGGCCGGCCTACGCCTCGGCGCACCGCCTGCTCGCCACCGGACACGCGCACATCGACTCCGCCTGGCTCTGGCCCGTCCGCGAAACCATCCGCAAGTGCGCCCGCACCTTCTCCAACGTGGTGGCGCTGATGGACGAGGACCCGGGGTTCGTGTTTTCCTGCTCCTCAGCCCAGCAGCTCGCCTGGATCAAGGAACTGTATCCCGAGCTCTTCGAGCGGATCCGGGAGAAGGTCAAAACCGGCCAGTTCGTCCCCGTGGGCGGCATGTGGGTCGAGTCGGACACCAACATGCCCGGCGGCGAGGCCATCGCCCGCCAATTCCTGGAGGGGAAGAGCTTTTTCCTGGCCGAGTTCGGCGTGGAATGCGAGGAAGCCTGGCTTCCGGACACCTTCGGCTATTCGGCGGCCATGCCGCAGATCGTCAAGGCCGCAGGCAGCAAGTGGTTCCTGACCCAGAAAATCTCCTGGAACCAGGTCAACCGGATGCCGCACCACACCTTCAACTGGGAAGGGATCGACGGCACCCGGCTCTTCACACATTTCCCTCCGGTGGACAGCTACAGCTCGGAACTCAGCGGCCGGGAGCTCGCCCACGCCGAGCGGAACTACCGGGACCACGGCCGCGGCACCACCTCGCTGGTCCCGTTCGGCTACGGCGACGGCGGCGGCGGCCCCACCCGCGAGATGCTGGCGGCGGCGCGCCGCACCGCGGACCTGGAGGGATCGCCGAAAGTGGAAATCGGCTCGTCCGCCAGCTTCTTCGCCCGGGCGCAGGCCGAGTACGAAGCGCTCCCGGTCTGGGTCGGCGAGATGTACCTCGAACTGCACCGCGGCACCTACACCAGCCAGGCCAAGACAAAACTGGGCAACCGGCGCAGCGAGCACCTGCTGCGGGAGGCCGAACTCTGGTGCACCACCGCCGCCGTGCGCACCGGGTACAAGTACCCGGCGGCGGAACTGAAGCGGCTTTGGCGCCTGGTCCTGCTGCAGCAGTTCCATGACATCCTCCCCGGCAGCTCCATCGCCTGGGTGCACCAGGACGCCGAGCGGAACTATGCCGCGGTCGCCAGACAGCTTGAAGCGATCATCGCCGACGCCGCCGGTGCCGTGCTGGGGGCAGGGGAGACTGACTTCCTGCTCAACGCCGCACCCCACGAGCGCAGCGGCGTCGCCGCGCTCGCCGCGGCCGAGCCGGTCACCGCCGGGCAGCCGGTGCTGGCCACCGAGGCAGCCGGCGGCTTCGTCCTGGACAACGGGATCATCCGGGCCGTCATCAACGCCGATGGCCTGCTGGAATCCCTGACCGACCATGCGAGCGGGCGCGATGCGATCGCTCCCGGACAGTTCGGGAACCTGCTGGAGCTTCACCGGGACACCCCCAACGAATGGGATGCCTGGGATATCGACGCCTTCTACCGCCGCAACGTCGTCCGGCTGACCGCTGCACGCTCGGTCGCGGTGGAGCAAAGCGGCGGGGACGCCGCCGTCGTGGTGGAACGGATGGCGGGCGCTTCAGCGGTGACACAGCGGATCACGCTGGCGCCCGGGGCGGAGTCCCTGGCGATCTCCACGGCCGTTGACTGGCAGGAAAGCGAAAAGCTGCTCAAACTGGGGTTCGCCCTCGACGTCCGGGCGGACCGCTCGGCCTCGGAGACCCAGTTCGGGCATGTCTTCCGCCCGACGCATCTCAATACCTCCTGGGAGGCGGCGAAGTTCGAAATCTGCGCGCACCGGTGGATCCACGTCGCCGAACCCGGGTACGGGGTGGCGATTTCCAATTCATCCACGTACGGCCATGACGTCACCCGCAATATCCGGGAGGACGACGGCGGGACGACCACTATCGTGCGACTGTCCCTTCTGCGCGCGCCCAAGTTCCCGGACCCCGGGGCGGACCGCGGCCGGCATGAGTTGAACGTCACCATCCGGCCCGGTGCCGGCATCGCCGACGCCGTGGAAGAGGGCTACCGCACCAACCTGGCGCCCAGAGTGCTCAAGGGGGCCCGTGGGGTGGAACCGCTCGTCACGGTGTCCAACCAGGCACTGGTTGTTGAAGCCGTGAAGCTCGCTGAGGACGGCTCCGGCGATGTGATCGTGCGGGTCTACGAATCACTGGGGGAGCGGTCCTCCGGGCTGGTGACGGCCAACTTTGCCGTCAGCGGCGTCCACGCGGTGGACCTGCTGGAGCGTCCGGCGGCCGCGCCGGGCGTAAGGTCGGCGGGGGACTCGGCGGAACTGGGGCTCCGGCCCTTCCAGCTCGTGACGTTGAGGTTTGTGCGCTGAGGCGGGAGTCCGGGCGGGGGAAGTCCGTCGGGCCGGCGGGGACATGGGCGGTTAAACAGGCTGAGTGGGAGCGGTCCAGTTGGACCGCTACCACTCATCCCCCCAATGGCGCTTGGGCGGCTGCCTCGGCTCCGCACGGTTTGTCCCCGTCCACGAAGCGATTGCCGCTTTCACACATTCATGATTCTCTCACGGTCTAATGATTTTGTGAATGCCTACCCGTGGTAACGGCTTAATGTTGCCTTAGCGTTACCTGAGGAGCCCGAGATCAGCCCGGAGAACCAGAACACAGCGAGGCCAACGACGTAGCCCAGGGCCGCGGAGTAATTGATGAAATGCTGCGCACCGGCCCAACCGTCCGGCGCGAAGGAAGCCGGAAAGCTCATGACCGCGAAGAAGGCACCAAGCAGGACCAGCAGGGCGCCGGCCCGGACCAGACGCGGCAGCCGGCCCCTGACGGCAGCCAGTAAGGGAGCCATCAGGACGAGCGAGACAAAGGCCGGATAAGTACGGCCGGCAGCGGTGAAATAGGATGCAGCGGCCGCGTCCCGTGCCGGCGCCGGCAGCCCGTCCGGTGACGCGTAGGTGCCCATCAGGACGAACGTCACCGCCACCGCCACGCAACAGAGCGCCAATACCCACCGGCCGATGCCGCCTGCAATCAGGTGGTGCGCCCCGCCTGCGGCGAGACCCCGCGTGACACGGAGACCAACGAGCAGGACAGCGGCAAAGACGAGGTAGCGCAGAATCAGGCTCGCGAGCTGCCGCCCGCCCAGAACGCCGTCAATCACCTTGTAGAGCTCCGACACCGCGAGCACACTGCACAATGTCCCCAGAAAGAGGATCCCGAAAACGGTTCTGTTGCGGCCACGCACGGCGTCCGGCACACGCAGGAGAAGCGCCGCGCAGCACACAATCAGCGTCGCCCATTCCAGGGGTGCCATTATCCGG
>DASWAW010000441.1:0-1911 GCA_036390955.1 Arthrobacter sp. | reverse complement strand
ATACGGCCGATCTCGGAGTCGCCGGACTTGTTCTGAGCTGCCGAAACGTAGCCGCGGCCGCGCTCGATGGTCAGTTCGAGTTCGAACTTGCCCTTCGAGTTCAGCGTGGCAATGTGCAGATCCGGGTTGTGGAATTCGACGCCGGCCGGCGGAGCGATGTCCGCGGCGGTGACGACTCCCGGGCCCTGCTTGCGCAGGTAAGCAACAACCGGCTCGTCGTGCTCGGAGGAAACCGACAGGTTCTTGATGTTCAGGATGATCTCAGTGACATCTTCCTTGACACCCGGAACCGTGGTGAACTCGTGCAGCACGCCATCGATCCGGATGCTCGTGACAGAGGCACCGGGGATGGAGGAGAGCAGGGTACGGCGGAGGGAGTTTCCGAGGGTGTAACCGAAACCGGGCTCCAGCGGTTCAATAATGAAACGGGAGCGGTTATCGGAGACGACCTCTTCGGAGAGGGTGGGGCGCTGTGCAATGAGCACTTAGGTTTCCTTTCGGCGAGCATCCGCTATATGACGCAACACAGGTGGTGGAAAGATCGGTCTGAAGACTTAACGCCGCCGGGCTTGCCCGGACCTTTGAAGGTCCGGGCAAGCACCGGTGCGATGGAAAGCCTTAGACGCGGCGGCGCTTCGGCGGACGGCAGCCGTTGTGGGCGCTGGGGGTGACATCCTGGATGGATCCAACCTCAAGGCCAGCAGCCTGCAGTGAACGGATAGCCGTTTCGCGGCCCGAACCCGGGCCCTTGACGAATACGTCAACCTTGCGCATACCGTGCTCCTGCGCACGCTTTGCGGCGGCTTCGGCGGCCATCTGGGCTGCGAACGGGGTGGACTTACGCGAGCCCTTGAAGCCAACCTCACCGGACGAAGCCCAGGAGATGACAGCACCGTTCGGGTCCGTGATGGACACGATGGTGTTGTTGAAAGTGCTCTTGATGTGCGCCTGGCCAAGCGCGATATTCTTCTTGTCCTTCTTACGCGGCTTGCGAACCGCGCCACGAGTCTTCGGGGGCATTATTTCTCCTACAGAAAGTTATCGGGGGGAAGACGAGCGGTTTAGCGGGTCTTCTTCTTGCCTGCAACGGTGCGCTTCGGACCCTTACGGGTACGTGCGTTCGTCTTCGTACGCTGTCCGCGCACTGGCAGGCCCTTACGGTGGCGAATACCTTCGTAGCTGCCGATTTCAACCTTGCGGCGGATATCTGCTGCTACTTCGCGGCGAAGGTCACCCTCAACCTTGTAGTTGCCTTCAATGTAATCACGCAGCTGGACGAGCTCGGCGTCGGACAGGTCCTTGACCCGAACGTCCGCGCTGATGCCGGTGGCAGCCAGGGTTTCGTGTGCACGGGTCTTGCCCACGCCGTAGATGTAAGTAAGCGCAATTTCCAACCGCTTTTCGCGGGGAATGTCTACGCCAGCGAGACGAGCCATAGAGGCAGTGCTCCTTGAATAAACCGGAGGTCGTAGGCAGTACACCCGCACAATCCGTGCGGCCCCAGCCTCCGACCGGGGGTTAGCTGTACGGGCTCATACGTCCCAAATCAGCTTGTGCTGCCTTCTATTTACTTGCGTGGGTTAGCAACCCAGGATTTCCCGAAGAGGGAAATTAGCCCTGGCGCTGCTTGTGGCGCGGGTTCTCGCAGATCACCATGACCCGGCCATTACGGCGGATCACTTTGCACTTTTCGCAGATCTGCTTGACGCTCGGCTTGACCTTCATGGCGTTCCTTTGCGTGTTGCAGTTGGTCAGCTGGACCGGCTTTGAGCTGTTGCCTGGGCCGGCCAGTGTTTACTTGTAGCGGTATACGATACGACCACGTGTCAGGTCGTACGGGCTCAGCTCCACCACTACCCGGTCCTCAGGGAGAATCCTGATGTAGTGCTGGCGCATCTTTCCAGAGATGTG
>DASWAW010000440.1:0-2979 GCA_036390955.1 Arthrobacter sp. | reverse complement strand
CCGGCCTTGATGTGGTTGGCCTGGGGCGAGTCGATGTGCCGCTCGGTCTTGAACAGGCCGGCGCTGCGGATCTCGTCCAGCTCGTGCTGCAACTGGTCCTTGATGGCTGAATACATGGGTTGTGCTCCTCAGCTGGTGGGGTCGGTGGGCCGAATCGGTGGCGGGTTAGAAGCAGGTCCAGTCGAGGACGACCTTGCCGCCCACACCGGCGCGGGCGATCTCGAAGCCCTTTTCCCAGTCGGTGGCGGGAAGGGTGTCCGTCACGACGGCGGAGATGTTGGCGCGCAGTACCGGGTTGGAGGACAGCATGGCGCTCATCGCGTACCAGGTCTCGAACATTTCCCGGCCGTAGATGCCCTTCATGGTGAGCATGTGGGTAACCACTTTGCCCCAGTCGATGTCGATGGACTGGCTGGGCAGTCCCAGCATCGCGATCCGGCCGCCGTGGTTCATGTTGTCGATCATCTCAGGCAGGGCCGTGGGGTGTCCCGACATTTCCATCCCGATGTCGAAACCCTCGCGCATGCCCAGTTCGCGCTGGGCGTCCTTGACGCGCATCTTCGAGACGTCGATCGCGAGGTCGACGCCGAGTGTCCGGGCCAGTTCCAGCCGCGGGGCGGACACGTCCGTGATGGCGATCTTGCGGGCGCCGGCATGGCGGGCGACGGCGATCGCCATCAGTCCGATGGGCCCGGCCCCGGTGATCAGCACGTCCTCGCCGACGAGGGGGAAGCTGAGCGCGGTGTGGACGGCGTTGCCGAAGGGGTCGAAAATGGCGCCGAGTTCCGGCGTGACCGAGGGGTCCTGGTGCACCCACACGTTGGTTTCCGGGATCACCACGAACTCGGCAAAGGCGCCGTCGCGCTGGACGCCGACGCTGACGGTGTTGATGCACATCTGCCTGCGGCCGGCGCGGCAGTTGCGGCAGATGCCGCAGACGATGTGGCCTTCACCGGAGACGCGGTCCCCGACCTTGACGTCCAGGACGTCCTCGCCGGTCTCGACGACTTCGCCGTAGAACTCGTGGCCGGCGATCAGGGGGGCGTTGATGATGCTCTGCGCCCAGGCATCCCACGACTGGATGTGCAGGTCGGTGCCGCAGATGCCGCTGGTCATCACGCGGATCTTTACGTCGCCGGGGCCGGTCTCCGGTTCGGGACGGTCAACCAGCTCGAATCCTGCGTGGGCGCCGGCCTTGTAGAGAGCCTTCATGGGCCTTCCTAACTGTGTTCTTCGTGAAGCACGTTTTGATCCGCTGCCCGGAACAGCCCGGGGGAACGCCTTGGGCGGGACAGCTCTGTGGGACAACTCACCCCCATTAGAGCCGCTGCAAAGCATTAGCACAACCGGATTTTTCTCAATCGACGATTTAGATTTTCCTTCCGCATATACTGGGCGGCATGGAAATCCACCAGCTGGAGATGCTCCGCGAACTCGGGGCCCTCGGAAGTGTGAAGGCCGTCGCCGAAACCCTGCTCGTCACGCCATCGGCGGTCTCGCAGCAGCTGGCAGCCCTGCAGAAATCCGTGGAGGTGCCGCTGACCCGCAAGGAAGGCCGGAACCTGGTCCTGACCGAGGCCGGGCAGGTGCTCGCGGATGCCGGGGCCGCCGTCGTCAGTGCCATGGCGGACGCCCGGACGGCGATCGGCACGTACCACGGCTCCCCGGTGGCGCCGGTGACACTCAGCGGGTTCCACAGCGCGGGGCAGGCGCTGTTCGCCCCGCTCGCCCGGCTGCTGGCCGGGCCGGGGCAGCCGCGGATCCTGCTCTCCGACGAGGACGTCGCCCAGCAGGACTTCCCGGCGCTGACGGCCCGCTACGACCTGGTGCTGGCGCACCGGATGGACCACAGCCCGCGCTGGCCGCAGGAGCGCGTCGCGGTGATTCCGCTCGCGCACGAGCCGCTGGATGTCGCGCTGCCGGCCGGGCACCGGCTGGCCGGCCAGCGGTCGGTGACGGCGGACGACGTCGTCGGCGAACCCTGGGTGACCAGCCACGCCGGCTACTCCCCCGCGGACGTCCTCTCCGCCGTCGCGGCCGTCTCCAGCAGGGAACTGAACATCGTCCACCGGATCAACGATTACTCCACGGTGGCGGCGCTGGTGGCGACCGGCAGCGTGATCGGGCTGCTGCCCCGGTACACGGCGCGGCCGGTGCTGAACCCGGGCATGGTGCTGCGGCCGCTGGAGGGCATCAGCACCCGGCGCCGGATCGACGTCCTGGCCCGGCCGGAGAACCTTAAGCGCAAATCGGTCATGATGGTCTGCGATGCGCTGCAGACCCTCATGACCGGGCTGGTCACTGACCGGCCCTAGGGGGCCCGCCCTGCGGCCTTGTCCTTCCAGTGCCCGTTTCCGAGGTGCTTGCCCAGTCCGTTGCCCAGTCCGTTGCCCAACCCCCTGCCCACTCCGTTGCCCGGCCCCGGAAGGCCCGGGGCTCCGGCAACAATGTGCCCGGCAGTGATGCCGGACGCGTCCTTGACGCCTTTGATCCGCACTTGGTCGCCGGTCTTGAGATCCGCTGCGGCGGCGGCGGTTGGCTTGAGCCGTTTGCCGGCGCTGTCTCTCGGTATGGTGCCGTCAGCGGCAGGAGGGGGCAGTTTCGTGATTTTTGTTCCGGCGTTGAGGGCGTAGGTCTGGCTGAAGCCGTCCTCGCTCCTGACGGTGATCGACGCACTGCTGACGGCCTCGATGGCGCCCTGCTGTGACAGCCGGGTCTCGAATCCGCCGTCGTCCTTTTTGACCACGCTTTCGCCATGCAGCGGCACGGCACGGTTTTTCTTCTGGGCCTGCCCTTCGACGGGCGGACTACCGGGCGGCGAACTACCGGGCGGCGAATTACCGGGCGGCGGGGCCGCCGACGTCGTGGGGCTGGCTAGCGGGACCGCGGACGGTGCGGTGCCGGCCCAGACCGCAGCCGCCCCGGCCCCGCTGAGGGCGACGACGATTCCGCCCGCCACTACGACATTTCGCCATCCGG
>DASWAW010000439.1:0-2393 GCA_036390955.1 Arthrobacter sp. | reverse complement strand
CCGGCCTGCTCCGTGGAGTCCCCGGCCATGGAGAGGCCGAACTTCTGGTCCTCGTGGGCCGTGGCGATGAATTCGTGCGTGTGGGCGTGCACGCCCGGGGTCAGCCGCAGCATGACCCTGGCGGTTTCGCCGCGGGCGTCGGCGATCTTTGCGACGCGGTCGAGTTCGGCGAGGCTGTCCACCACAATCCGGCCCAGCTGCATGTCGAGCGCGCGGTGGATCTCGCCGTCGGACTTGTTGTTGCCGTGCAGCGCCACATCGGCGCCGGGGATCCCGGCGCGGGCGGCGACGGCGAGTTCCCCGCCGGAGGCCGTGTCCAGCCGCAGCCCCTCTTCCTCCACCCAGCGGACCACCGCCGTGCACAGGAAGGACTTGCCGGCGTAGTACACGTCCACTCCCCCGCAAATGTCGGCGAAGGCGTCGTTGAACGCGTCGCTGAAGGCGCGGGCCCGGGCCCGGAAGTCAGTCTCGCTCAGCACAAACAGGGGGGTGCCGAACTGGCGCTGGAGCTCGCTGACGGGGATGCCGTCAATGGCGAGTTCGCCGGCGCCGTTCCGGGCGACCCCGCCGGCCCACAGCGGCTCGTGCAGGGCGTTGAGGTCGGCGGGGACCTGCAGCCACTCCGGCGCGAGCGGGGAGGCCGTGGTGGACGGGTTCGTGGTCATGGCGGTTACATCCGTTCCGGCGCCGAGACGCCCAGCAGTTCCAGTCCGTTGGCCAGCACCTGGCTGGTGGCGTCGTTGAGCCACAGCCGGGTGCGGTTGAGATCGGTGATGGGCTCGTCGCCCAGCGGCGCGACACGGCAGGCGTCGTACCAGCGGTGGTAGGCGCCTGCGATGATCTCGAGGTGGCGGGCCACGCGGTGCGGTTCACGCAGTTCCGCGGCCCTGGCGACAATCGAGGGGTAGCTGCCGAGGTAGGAAAGCAGCTCGTTCTCGGTCGCGTGCTCCAGCAGGGACGCCTCGAAGCGGTCTTGGCCGTCCACACGGCGCTCCACCCCGGCGGCGACGGCGTTGCGGGCCGTCCCGCGGGACCGGGCGTGGGCGTACTGGACGTAGAACACCGGGTTCTCGTTGCTGTGCTTCTTCAGCAGTTCCGGGTCCAGGGTCAGCGGCGAATCGGCCGGGAAACGTGCCAGCGAGTACCGGACGGCGTCCTTGCCGAGCCAGGAAATGAGGTCCTTGAGCTCGATGATGTTGCCGGCGCGCTTTGAGAGCTTGGCGCCGTTGACGGAGACCAGTTGGCCGATGAGGACCTCGATGTTGACCTCGGGGTCGTCCCCGGCGGCGGCGGCGATGGCCTTGAGCCGGTTGATGTAGCCGTGGTGGTCGGCGCCGAGCAGGTAGATCTTCTCGGTGTAGCCGCGGTCCTTCTTGGACAGGTAGTAGGCGGCATCGGCGGCGAAGTACGTCGGCTCGCCGTTCGCGCGGATCATCACGCGGTCCTTGTCATCGCCGAAGTCGGTGGTGCGCAGCCAGACCGCGCCGCCGTCGTCGTACACGTGGCCCTGTTCGCGGAGCCGCGCGACGGCGTCCTCGATCGCGCCGCCGTCGTGGAGTTCCTGCTCGGAGAAGTAGACATCGAAGGCGACGCCGAATTCGGCCAGGGTGCGTTTGATGTCGTGCAGCTGCGCCTTGTACGCCGCGCCGCGGATCACCGGCAGGGCGGCGACGTCGGTCAGTTCGCGGATGTCCGGATGCTGGGTCAGCACCTCGTGGCCAAGATCGACGATGTATTCGCCGGGGTATCCGCCCTCGGGCACCCCTCGGCCGTGCAGCCGGGAGAGCACGGAGTTGGCAAAGACGTTCATCTGCGACCCGGCGTCATTGATGTAGTACTCGGCCGTGACCTCGGCGCCGGAGGCCCGGAGGACGCGGGCGATCGCGTCGCCCAGGGCGGCCCAGCGGGTGTGGCCGATGTGCAGAGGGCCGGTGGGGTTGGCGGAGACAAACTCCATGTTGACCGTGTGGCCTGCGAGCGCGGTGTTGGTGCCGTAGTCCGGCCCCGCTTCAACGATGGCCTTGGCCAGGGCGCCGGCGGCGGCAGCGTCAACGGTGATGTTCAGGAACCCCGGTCCGGCGATGTCGACGGCGGACACCCCGTCGATGGACTTCAGCCGGGCGCTCAGCACCGAGGCGAACTCCCGCGGGTTGGTGCCTGCTTTTTTGCCCAGCTGAAGGGCGATGTTGGTGGCCCAGTCGCCGTGGTCCCGGTTCTTCGGACGCTCCACGCGCACCTCATCCGGGACGTCGGATGCGGAAAGCCCGATTTCACCGGCGGCGACGGCGTCCTTCAGGCAGGCGGATATGGCGAGGGAGAGTTCTTCAGGGGTCACAGTTCCAGCCTACCGGTGGCCCGCAGTGTGGCGGAATTTGGCCGCGGGCCCGCCGGCT
>DASWAW010000438.1:0-1765 GCA_036390955.1 Arthrobacter sp. | reverse complement strand
GGCGAAGGTCAGCGGCTCGTGGGTGAGGAAGTTGAACCACCACGCCGGCCGGTAGGAGGCGTCCAGCACGGTTTTGATCGTCAGCGCCGGCGGGATGGTCATGCCGTTGCGGACGTCGCGCAGCCGGGCGCCGGCGACGGCTGTGTCCACCGTGACCATGAGGGTGTCGTTGCCGGCCTTGGCGGCGCGTTCGATCAGCTCCAGCGAACGGTCCCGGTCGGTCCAGAGGTACAGCTGGAACCAGTTCCGGCCATCCGGCGCGGCGGCCGCCACGTCCTCGATGGAGGCGGTGCCCATGGTGGAGAGTGTGTAGGGGATGCCGGCGGCGGCGGCGGCCTGGGAACCGGCGTACTCGCCCTCGGACTGCATCATCCGGGTGAAGCCGGTGGGGGCGATGCCGACCGGGAGCCGTGACGGCTTGCCCAGGATGTCGGTGGTCAGGTCTATTTTGGAGACGTTACGGAGGATGCCGGGCCGGAACTCGATGTCCAGGAACGCCTCGCGGGCACGGCGCAGGGTGATCTCGGCTTCCGCCGCGCCGTCGGTGTAGTCGAACGGGGCCTGCGGCGTGCGGCGCTTGGCCTGGTCGCGGAGGTCCCAGATGGTGCTGGCACGCCGCAGCCGGGCGGCGCGGCTGAACTCGGGCTTCTTGAACTGCATCAGCGGGGCGAGGTCCGAGTACTTGGGGACCCGGCGCTTGAGGGCGGCGGGAACGATTCCCGGGGTGGCTGCGGCCGGGTGGCTGGCCGCGCCGGTGTCTTTTGCCTGGGTGGGCGCCTCGGGGTTGCCGGGCTCGATGGTCTGCGTCATTGCTGCCTCCGGGCAGGTCTCGTGTTCCTGGATGGTGGGTCCCTCTTAGGAAAAGCAACACCACCGGGGAGTGTGGTCCAACCACAGTCTAGACGTGTGGTCCAACCACATCAAGTAGGATGGGGCCATGCGTACGCACCAGCTTGTCCTGCAGTGGATTGAGGGCCAGCTCTCCAGCGGCCAGCTCGCCCTGGGCGGACGGCTTCCGGCCGAGCGATCGCTCGCCGAGCAGCTGCGGGTCTCCCGCACGTCCGTCCGCGAGGCCATCCGGGTCCTCGAGGCCATGGGCGTGCTCCGGGCCGGGGTGGGCTCAGGCCCGGATGCGGGGACCGTCGTCATCGCCGACCCGACCGCGGCACTGGGCTCGGCGCTCCGGCTGCATGTCGCCACCTCGCACCTGCCCGTCAAGGACAGCGTCGAGACGCGCGTCCTGCTCGAATCCTGGGCCGCCTCCCGGGCTCGCCCGGAGTCGCCCGCGCTGGCCGAGGCGGCCCGGCTGCTGGAGCAGATGGACAACTGTGCGGACACCGAGGCGTTTCTGGCTCTGGATGTCCGCTTCCATCTGGCGCTGGCCGATGCCGCAGGCAACGCGGTGGTCAGCGCCATGATGGGCTCCCTGCGCGAGGCCATCCAGGACTACGCCGGCCGGCTCACCGGGAACCTGCCGGACTGGGATTCCACCGCGGCGCGGCTCCGTGCCGAACACCGCGGGATCCTGGCAGCGATTTCCGACCACGACGGAGGCCGCGCGGCGCAGCTCGTGGCGGACCACATCGAGGGCTACTACGCGGAAGCCGGGCTGGGGTCCGGGACATGATCCGCTGGCCGCCCTCCCGCACTGGACCCACCCGATCCGCCGCCTGATCGCTGCCTGTTCCGCTGGCAAGGCGCCGAATGTTACGACCCGGATTTTGCCGGAACGCCAGCCGCCGGGCTATCGTCGGGGTATGACAAA
>DASWAW010000437.1:0-6747 GCA_036390955.1 Arthrobacter sp. | reverse complement strand
CACGGAGCTGTAGTAGGCGACGTTGAAGTAGTCCGACTGTCCGTCCACGTCCTGGCGGTTGTAGGCATCGGTGATGGACTCGACCCGGGCGCCGAGCTGCTTGTACTCGGGCAGGTCAGCGATCTCCCCGTGGCGGTCCATCTCGGTGGAGCCCGCCGTCCGGTCCGCGTCGGAGACGCCCTGGATGACAACCCGGACAGCCTGGCCGCCGGCGAACTTGTCGTTGGTGACCGAATACTTCAGGCCGGCCGGCAGGTAGTTCGCAGCGGTGGCCTTCTTGAGCTCCTCGCGGATGTCCTTGCAGATGTCGGTGGCGTTCCGGTAGCCGGTGTACTTGTCCCCGGTGCTGAGCACGCCCTGGCCGTAGCCGGCGCGGTGTTCGGTGATGGAGGGCTCGTACCCGTCAGCGAGGCTCCCGCCGGGGTGGCGGGCGGTGTCCGCTGCGGCGGCTTCCTCGAGGATTCCGGCCAGGTCCCCGCCGTCGGCGTAGGCCTGCTGGGCCTGGCTGAAGTAGGCGGCGGACTCTTCGTAGTGCAGGTGCGGGAGCTTGTCCGAGAAGTTCTCGGCCTGGTAGTCGGCGAGCTGTTCGTCATCGACGCTGCTCTGGACGGCCCACTGCAGTTCGTGGATGACGTTCGGGTCCGGGAAGTGCGCCATGCGCAGCGATTCGGGAACGAACCGGTTCGAGGAAGCGGCGGCGCTGTGGCGGCCGAGCTTGAGCTCGCCTTCCTTGTGACCGAAGGCTTTGAATTCGCCGCCGGAAGGGATGCCGGCGTCCTGGCGGGGGCGGAACGATGCAGTAGTCATAACCGCCTGTGTGCGGCAGACGGCCGGAAACGCCAACAGGCCCCGGATTCCATTTCCGGTACCGGAGCCTGTTGGTGCTACGTGGTGTAGCCCGCTAGCGCTTTTTCTCCAGGACGATCACGAGTGTGGCGAGGATGGCCACCGCAAGGGCGAACGGGATCAGGATGGCCTGACCACCCGGGGTGCCGTTGTGCGGGTCCGCATTGAGACCCAGGCAGGCGAGCACGATCAGCACTGCGAAGGAACCGACGAGCCACGGGGTGGCACCGCCCTTCCTGCGCTGATTGGCAAGGATGACGATGCCGGTGACCAGGCAGCCCAGGACTCCGACGATCAGGAAGAAGTTCATCCAGCCGATGTACGGGGTGGAAGATCCCAGGAGCCGTGTCGGGGTGAAGAGCCGGGCCGCGGCGAGGATGAGGCCGTACGCGGCGATAACGAGGGCCACGACACCGGTGGCGATGCGCAGCCCGGATGACTTGGGCTTCGGCGCGTAGCCGTACAACGGATACGGCTGGCCTTGTCCGGCAACCGGTGCGGTGTGGTGCGGCGGGCTTACGGGGCCTTCAGAGTTCAAGGGGTTTCCTTCGGTGGGGTGCGATGAGGATGCCGGCGTGACTATGACCGGGCAGCGGATGAGGCAGTTCAGTACGTGATGGCCTGCTGGCCGGTGCCGGACTTCAGCGCGGCGAGCCGGGCCTCGACTTCGGTCTGCTCCCCGAGATCTTCCAGGGACGCGAACTGGGACTCCAGCGAGGAGGAGTCCAGTTCCTGCCGGCCGCGGACGGTGGCCTCCTGGCGGCGGATCTTCTCTTCGAACCGGCCGATCGAGGAGGTCGGGTCACCGGCGGTGACGGCGGCCATCGCGTCGTGGATCTGGGCCTGGGCCTTGACGGTGCTGGCGCGGGCGTTCAGTTCGTTGCGCTTGGAGATCAGTTCGGCGAGCTTGGAGCGCATCTGCTCCAGGCCGGTCTTGAGCTGGTCGACGACGGCGGACTGCGAGGTGATGGACGGTTCCATGGTTTTCGCGGAGGATTCGGCGGTCATCTGCCGCTGGATGCCGACCTTGGCGAGGTTGTCGAACTTGTCGGCGTCCGAGGCGTTCCCGGAGGAGCGGTACTCGTCGGCCTTGCGGGAGGCGGCCAGGGCCTTCATGCCCCAGTCGTGGGCATTGCTGACGGCCGTGCGGTAGTCATCCTCGGCCAGGCGCAGGTTGCCGATCGTCTGGGCAACGGCGGACTCGGCTTCGGAGATGTTCTCCGAGTAGTCACGGACCATCTGGTCCAGCATCTTCTGCGGGTCCTCGGCGCGGTCCAGGAGGTCGTTGATGTTGGCCTTTGCGAGCTGGGCGACGCGGCCGAAAATGTTCTGCTTCACGGGGTTTCTTTCAGTAGGCGGGTGATTCGAATCCTATGTGTACGGCAGCGGCAGTATCCGGTTGCATGTCCGGCCGCTGGCCCGTATCCGCTTTCCCGGTTGCTGGCCGTGGGGAGAGAACCGGTCCGGCGCCGCACACATGGGGGGTATCCACTACCCAAGGAGTTCCTCATGGCCGCTGGCCGCAAGTACACCGTTGTTGAAGCAGACTTCTACGACGAGCAGGAAGGCCTGACCGTCGGCGCCGTCGTCGAGGCAGTGCCGGCCGAGAACGCCAAGCAACTGCTCGTTACCCAGATCGTCGGTGCGGATTTCCCGCTCGAGGAGCCGTACGCCGTCTACGCCAGCCAGCTGGTCGCCGCGTGACAGTCCTGGCCCGCACGGTCATCGACGCGCTCCTGACCCCGCGGGTCCGGGAGTCAGCCGCGGCGGCACTGTCCGCCCGCGGCCTCGGCGGATGCGACCCGGAGACCTTCACCGGCTTCGTGTCCTGGCCGACGATCTCCGGCACCTGCACCCTGATCCACTCCCCGGCCGCGATGGTCCTGATCTCCGAGGCCCGCCACGTCCAGGCGGTGGTTGTCGGTGCTGCACCGTACGACACGGCGATCATCCGGGACCGGGACTGGAGCGTCTTCAACACCCCGGTCCGGCTGGCCGCATGAAGCAGGTGCCCTACGTTTCGGCGATGATCGCGGAGCTGATGACCGGCCCGGTCCTGGAAACGGTCGCCCTGGCCGTACGGGACATGGACCAGACCGGGATTCTCCCCGGCGGGTTCAATTTCGACGAGCTGACGTCCGTGCACTCGATGGAACAGTGGTTCGGTTCAACGGCCGGCCCGTTCCCGGGTATCGGCGGTGCCGCGATGACCAGGTTCCGGCTGACCATCCTGTATTCGAAGGACTTCATGGTCCTCTTCGCCGACGACCGTCTCTACGGGGTGGCCCCGTTTGATGCCGACGCCATGCTTAACGGGTCGGTGGATCACTTCGCCTACACTCCCGACGCCCGGGTCCGGCAGGCCCGGATCCGCTAGATTCCGGGGCTGTACGCACGGCCCGCCTTTTAATTCCGCCGCTGCCGGGGTACGCTGTGCCCGGTGGTTTTGAAGTTTTCCATGGGTGGAAACAGAGCCGGACCCGACGAGAGGCCAATCACGTCGGGTCCGGCTTTTCCTTTGCCCCATTGGAGGCTCAGGCGTCGTACAGATTAGATCATGCGTAGATGCCGGCGGACAGCCGGTTCAGGCCGCACGGGCGTCCGTCAGGTCCACCCGGTGCTCGTCCCACAGGGCCAGGTTCCGGGCACGCTCTTCGTCGGCTTCAACCTCGCGGTACGCGACCCGGACCGCCCACTGGGTGCCCAGCAGGTAGATCCCGAACCAGGCACAGCCCAGGCCCACGGCGACCTCCGAGCCGCTGACGAGGGCGTTGAAGGTATTGATCAGGACCCCGGCGATCCCGCCGATTCGGACGCACGCGGCGATGCTGGCGTTGAAGCTGGGTTGTCGCACGTTCAGGGACAGCGGGTTATTCATCGGTGTACCCGGCGCGTTCGCGCAGGCTCGCGATCCGTTCCGCGGACATCCCGAAGGCATGGTCCCGCAGGTAGCGGCGGGCAATGTCGCCTTCGCTCTCGGTCAGGACAGCGCCCAGGACGAGCGGACGGACCAGGTGCTCGGCTTCGGCGCCGTCAAGCCGGATCACCATCTGTGTGCCGTCGGGACCGGTGATGGAGAATACGACCTGGCCGCGGTTGGCCACGCACGGTTCCCCCGCATCTTTATCTTCGCTGAGCCCGGCGACGCTGACGGTGTAGCCGCCGTGGCCCAGGGCGGTCCCCTCCTGGAGGATGCTCCGCCGGGTCATGCCTGGAAGCCTTCCAGGGTGTCCGGGATGGTGAACGCCGCGAGGATGTCTTCGTCGGATTTGGCCTGGACCTGGCTGAGGATTTCGTTCAGCGAGTGCCAGATCGGCGCCACCATGGAGCGTTTCATCTGCTCGATCTTGGCTTTGGGCAGCACGTCTTCGCTCAGCGTGGAGGTCAGCCCCTTGGCCTCCACCAGCGACTGGAAGGCAGCTTCCACAATGGCGGTCATGTCGAGGTCTTCGCGTTTGATGGTCATAAATCCCATGTGTGCGGCAGGGTGACCTCATCTTCCCGGGGCGGTGAGCGCCCGGTGAACCGGATCAGAGCGGGAAGCGGTATTCCTCGGCCTTGAGGGTCCAGTCCGTTCCGGTGGTGCTGACCGTGAGCGTGTAGGCGCCCGCCGGCAGGTCGATGGTGCGGGAGCCGGGTCCGGGCTTTTCCATGATGCCGACCATGACGGCGGGGCCGGTCTCGGGCTGAAAATAGACGACCGCGGGGGCGCCGAAATTGTAGGTGACGCGGACCTGCCCGGCCGTGGTCGCGACGGGGACGAGGGAGCCGGTGCCGCCGGTGTCCGCGACGGGGTACCAGGACCGGACCGCGGGCGGAGCCTGCGGGGACATGATGGTGTGCAAGGCCCGGTAAGTGCTGGCGGCCGCGGCGGTGACGGGAGTTGCCGCAGCACCGATGCCCAGCCCCAGGACGGCGGCGATCAGGACCGCGGAGACCAGTCCCAGCGTGCGGGCCAGCTCCGGGGTGCCGTCCAGCGGTGCGCGGCGCGCGTCCTCGGCGGTGGGCCGGGTGAGCCGGAACAGGTCGGTGAGCCACCAGATGCCGGCACCGCCAAGGGTGAGCAGCTTCAGGGTGCCGGTGAAGGGTTTGCCCAGGTAGAAGCGGTCCGCGCCGGCGAAGCCCAGGAACAGGGCGAGCAGCCATGCGGTGCGCAGGGACTTGAGCGGGTGCGTGCGGTCCGCGAAGAAGATCCCGTACTGCTCGGCGAGGGGAACCTCCCGGTTCTCGAACAGCCACGTAGGGATCTCCACCGGGTTCCGGCGCAGGGTCGGGACTCTCTCGTCCGGGACGAAAACCGGTGCGGCGTCAATGGTCATGGGCCCCATGTGTACGGCAACGGCCAGTGCACTCCCCCGCACACACCCCGGGCCCGCACCGGAGGACGGTACGGGCCCTGCAGTGGTCCCGGGTTAGCGGAAGGTCGCCTGGCGCTGGAGGACCTGCGCGACATAGACCTTGGTGTCGTCGTACATGCCCCGGTGCAGGACCGAATACTGGCCCTGGTAGTAGGAGGCGATTGCGGTCTCCAGGGACGGGCTGGTGGCCACCAGGGCCTTGATGATCGCCATGCCGGCGGTGATGTTGTCCTGGGTGTTGTTCAGGTCCAGGGTCCGGCCGACAAGCTGGGAGGCCCACGTTCCGGAGGACGGCATGATCTGCATGGTGCCGATGGCTCCGGCGGAGGAGACAACGTTCTGGCGGAAGCCGGACTCCTGCTGCGCGAAAGCCAGGGCCAGGGACGGGTCGACACCCATCGAGCGTGCCGTGTTGGCGACCATCTGCTGGATGGCCGCGGAGCTGGTGGCGGCCGGGGCTACGGGAGCCGGAGCCGGCGCGGCAGGTTTCGCCGCCGGTGCCGGGGTGTTGATGTGGAGGGTCACGATCGGCGCGGGGGCGGCCGGCTTCGGCGCAGCCGCGGCGCCAAGCTTGATGCTCTGGCCCGGGTAGATGATCGTGGACATGCCCATGTTGTTGGCCGCAAACACCGCGGCGAGGGTCACCCCGTGGGAGCTGGCGATCCGGGAGAGCGTGTCGCCGGACTTCACGACGTAGGTGGCCGCTGACGGGGCCGCCGGAGCCGGTGCCGGAGTTGCAGCCGAAGTGGCAGTGGCGGTCAGCTTGATGCTCTGGCCCGGGTAGATGATCGTGGACATGCCCATGTTGTTGGCGCTGAACAGGGTTGCCAGGGAGACGCCGTGGGAGTTGGCGATGGCCCACAGGCTGTCGCCGGGCTTCACCGTATACGTCCCGTCCGGCACAACAGCCGGGACAACGGCCGGGACGGCGGCGGGTGCCACGGTTTTGACGGAAGCTGCGGGTGCCACGGGTGTTGCCTGGGCCGGGAGGGCCAGGGCGGAGAGGATGACGGCCGAGAGGGCTCCGGCGGTAACGGCCGCGCTGAGCCGGCGGGGGGAAGTTTTACGGGAGAGCATGTTGAATCCTTGAACGGTGGAAGGCGGGCTGACGTCGGGGATGGCTTCGCCATTCCGCACACGTATGGAGCATGCGTAGGTCTGCCCCGACGGCTGCCCGGTTCAGGTCAGGGGCCCGTGGGATGGCTGCCTACGCATGCTTGGAGGGGACGCCCCGCCGCGGGGACACGACAGAAATCCCTTCGGAGGACCCCATGCTGTACCCCTTGCTCACCGTGGCCGCCGGCCTGCTCATGGCCGGCCTCGCGGGCTTCTCCCTGGTCCGGTGCATCCGGGACGGCGGGATCTTCGTGAACCAGGCGAGGTTCCTGATCTCCGGAATCCTGCTGGCGCTGTTCTTCCCGCTGCATGATCTGAGCACGTCGGTCATCTTCAAATACATTGAGCCCCTCGGCGCCGGCGAGGACAGCTTCACGCTCGCGTACTGGGCCTCGATCGCCCTGCACGTCACCGTCCAGCTGCTCAT
>DASWAW010000436.1:0-3290 GCA_036390955.1 Arthrobacter sp. | reverse complement strand
GCGCCCTGGGCGCCGCGCTGCAGCTGGAAGGTGGAACCCGCGATGCTTGAGCCCTTGACCTCAACCGGGCCAAGAATGTACTTGATCGCCGGCGAGGTGGCGGAAGCCGGTTCGCAGGTGACGAGCGGCTTGGCCGGGTCGGAGCGTTCCTGCTTGTCCTGTGACGGGTTGTCGCAGTCGAGCGTCTCGAACTTCTTGTAGATCTCCGGGGTAACCCAGTTCACGTCGCTGCCGTTGGTCGGCTGCGCCGTGGGCTTGGGCAGCTGGTCTTCCGGGGTCTGGGACTCCGCGGGGACGGCTGCGCCGGGCCCGGCCTGCAGGACGGGCCGGAAGTTCATGTCGGCGGACGCCTGGATCAGCGCGCGGGTTTCCTTCGAAGGTGTGCCCGGGAGGCTGACGACGACGTTCCGTCCGGACTGCGTGCTGATTTCAGCTTCCGCAACACCTGAACCGTCCACGCGCTGGCGGATGATCGCCACGGCCTGGTTGAGCTGGTCTTCGTTGATGTCCGAACCGCCCTCAACCTTGGGCGCCAGGATCATCTGGGTGCCGCCTTCAAGGTCCAGGGCGAGCTTGGGAGCCCAACTCGCCTGGCCGGCCATGGTGCCGCCTGCCAGGACGGCGGTCAGGACGGCGAGGATAACGCCGAGCCAAACCAGCACCCTGAGGGCTGAGTTTTTGGGACCAGTTCGTGCCATTGTCGATCTTTCTATTAATTACGGAGGAACCGCCGGGCGGCCCGTACGGGCCCGCTCCGGCGGTTGCCCGCAGCCGTTACTTCGCGGGATAGCTCAAACAGGCAGACTAGCTGTCTTTCTTGCCTTCGTTGTTGAGGCGGCGCAGGGTTTCTTCCGGGGTCTCATCGCGCGGGGCTTCGCTGGCCGGGGCGTCGCTGTCTGCCTTGTCGATGGTGAGCGAGGAGGCGTCGTCGGGAACGACCGTGGGCTCCTCTGCCGCGACAACAGGCTCGACGATCTTGGTGACTGCCTGGCGGTGCACGGTGGCGGTGTTGCCCGGGGAGAGCTCCAGCAGGACCTTGTTCTCGTCCTCGTCGATCTCCACGATGCGGCCGTACAGGCCAAAGCTCGTCATGACCTCGACGCCGGGTGCGAACTTCGACTGGAGCTGCGACTGCTGCTGCTGGGTCTTCTTGTTGCGGCGGAACATCATGAAGACGAAGACGCCAAGCATGGCGAACAGGAGGATGGTCATGATGTCGATGCCGCCGCCGGCCTGCGGCTGGGTCTGGGCAGAAATAAGTCCGAACACAGGGATAGTTCCGTTCTGTACTTGCGTAGCTGATTTTACAGCAACGTCCGCCTTCGCTCCGGGCTGGCCGGCAGGGAATCATGCCGGGCCGACGGCGGCCAGGTGCTGGCCGCCCGCAGAAACAAAGACCCGAACGTGCCGAGCGTCATACCAGTCTAAAGGGAAAAGCTTGGGGAACGCTGCTATTGACTGTTACGGATCCATTCCGGACCGGCGTCCTGGCCCAGTCCGTCCTCCGGGTCCGGGACCTCGTCGTCGGCCCGGAAGAGCTCCAGGGGGTCCTGCGCGAAGATTCCGGGCGGCACCGCGAAGCCCAGGTGTGTCCAGGCCGGCGCGAGTGCGATCCTCCCCCGCGGGGTGCGTCCCAGCAGTCCCTCCCGGACGAGGTAGGGCTCGGCGACGGTTTCCACGGTTTCGGTCTCTTCGCCGACGGCGATGGCCAGGGTGGACAGGCCCACGGGCCCCCCGCCGAATTTGGTGATGAGGGCTTCGAGGACGGCACGGTCGAGCCGGTCCAGGCCGCGCTTGTCGACTTCATACATGTCCAGCGCCGCGGACGCGGCCCGGGCATCGATCTGCTCGATCCCGTGCACCAGCGCCCAGTCGCGGACCCGGCGCAGCAGCCGGTTGGCGATGCGCGGGGTGCCGCGGGAACGTCCGGCGATTTCACTGAAGCCGGCAGAGTTGACCTTGAGGTCCAGGAGCCCGGCGGACCGCCGGAGCACAAGTTCCAGTTCGGCCACGGAGTAGAACTCCAGGTGGCCGGTGAAACCAAAGCGGTCCCGGAGCGGCCCGGGCAGCAGTCCGGCGCGGGTGGTGGCCCCCACCAGGGTGAACGGCGGAAGTTCCAGCGGGATCGCGGTGGCACCGGCGCCCTTGCCGACGACGATGTCGACGCGGAAGTCCTCCATCGCCATGTAGAGCATTTCCTCCGCGGGCCGGGACATCCGGTGGATCTCGTCGAGGAAAAGCACTTCGCCTTCGGAGAGTGAGGACAAGATGGCGGCCAGGTCCCCGGCGTGCTGGATGGCGGGTCCGCTGCTGATCCGCAGCGGGGCGTTCATCTCGGCCGCGATGATCATGGAGAGCGTGGTCTTGCCCAGCCCGGGAGGACCGGAGAGCAGGACGTGGTCTGCGCTGCGGCCGCGCATGCGCGAGGCCTCCAGGACGAGGGAGAGCTGTCTGCGGACCCGGTGCTGGCCGACGAAGTCATGCAGGTTCTTGGGCCGGAGGGCGGCTTCGATGACCCGCTCCTCCGGTTCCTCTCCCCCGGCGACAATCGACGGCTCAGCCACGGGCGCCTACCCTGTTCCCGGCGCGGGCGCCGTCCTGGCCCAGCCAGCGGAGGGTGGCGCGCAGGATCTCAGCCACGTTGCCCCGCTCGGCAAGCTCGGGTGAATCGGCCAGGGACTTGTCGATGCTGGACGTGGCGTCCTTCTCGGACCAGCCAAGGCTCGTCATGGCCGCAACCACCTGCGGCTTCCAGACCGCTTCGGACGTTGCCGCCGGAGCCGTGGCGCCGGCGGCCGTGCCGAGCGGCACCAGCTTCCCGGCCAGTTCCAGCACGATCCGGCCGGCGACCTTGGGGCCGATGCCGGGCACCTTGGTGAAGGCCTTGCCGTCGCCGGAGTGCGCCGCGACGCGGATCGCTTCGGGCTCGTGTACGGCCAGGACGGCCAGGGCCAGCCGGGGTCCGACGCCGCTGACGCTGAGCAGGATATCGAAGACCTCGCGTTCGTCGTCGCTGCCGAAACCGAACAGGGTCAGGGAATCCTCGCGCACGATCAGGGAGGTGAAGAGCTTCCCCTCCTCGCCGGTGCGGAGCCGGCTGAGGGTCTGCGGCGTGGCGTTTACGCTCATGCCGGCGCCGTTGAGGTCGATCACGGCGGAGGACAGGCCGACGTGCGCTACGGTTCCGCGGAGAAAACTGATCAAAGCCGGGCTCCTGAAAATTCAGCTGAAAGAGAGAACCGGGAAGACCCGGCTATCCGAACATATCTACGAATACCCTACCAAGTTCC
>DASWAW010000435.1:0-1795 GCA_036390955.1 Arthrobacter sp. | reverse complement strand
GACAGCGCCCCGAAGGCCATCCTCGAAGGCGTCACCAAGGAAGCTGCCGAGAAGGCTGTTGCACAGCTCGAAGAAGCCGGCGCTCGCGTTACCCTCAAGTAACTCGCCGCTTCAGGAACTGTCCGGGAACTCACGTTCCCGATCCGCTCCGGGAAACCCCGTCCACTCCGGTGGGCGGGGTTTCCTGCGTCCGGGCCGGAAACCAACGGAACATGAAATCCAAAAAAAGATTGCTGACTCTCTGTTCTCCCGGACAGGTGCGCCCCTAGACTTTGGCTTTGTGCCAACAGGCCGCCAACGTTGAGGAGCTCACACAATGACCGACCCCACCACACCGCTCTCCCGCCGCGCCATGCTCACCGCAGCCCTCGTCGGGGGAAGCGCAGCCGCCGCGACCCTGGCCGGAGCCCCGGCCGCCCAGGCCGGCACCGGTTCCCCGGGCACCGGCGGGAAGCCGTTCACCCTGACGGTGCTGGGCACCACCGACCTGCACAACAACGTCTTTAACTGGGACTACTTCAAGAACACGCCCTACGCCGACACGGCAGGAAACAAGATCGGCATCGCGCAGGCGGCCACGCTGATCAAGGCGATGCGGGCCGAGCGGGGAGCGGCGAACACGCTCACCATCGACGCCGGCGACACCATCCAGGGAACGCCGCTGGCCTACTACTTCGCCAAGATCAACCCCGTGTCCGCCACCGTCAAGCACCCCATGGCGCTGGCCATGAACGCGGTGGGCTACGACGCCGTCGGCCTCGGCAACCACGAGTTCAACTACGGCATCCCGCTGCTGCGCACCTGGGAAAGCCAGCTCGACTTCCCCCTGCTGGGCGCCAACGTCCACGACGCCGTCACCGGACGCCGCGCCTTCAGCCCCTATGTCCTCAAGCGGGTCAAGACGGACAACGGCTGGGTCACCGTGGGCCTGGTCGGCTTTGTCACCCCCGGCTGCGCCCTGTGGGACCGCGACAACGTCCAGGGCAAGCTGGACTTCAACGGCATCGTCGAGGAAGCCAAGGTGGTCATCCCGCAGCTGAAGGCCGCCGGGGCCGACGTCGTCATTGTCACGAGCCACTCCGGCGCGACGCCGGGCTCCTCCTACGGCGATGCCCTGCCGTTCCCCGAGAACGCCTCCACCCAGCTGGCCGTAGAGGTTCCAGGCATCGACGCGATTCTGGTCGGCCACGCCCACGTGGAGATCCCGGAACGCTTCGTAACCAACACGGCCACCGGCAAGCAGGTGCTCCTGACCGAACCGCTCAAGTGGGGCATGCGCGTCTCCGTGATGGACCTGGAACTGGTCCGGGAGAAGGGCCGGTGGACCGTCACGTCCGCGCACTCGCACCTGCTGGACGCCAAGACCGCCGACGCCGACCCCGCCGTCGTGCGGGCCGTCCAGTCCGGGCACGAAGCGACGGTGAAGTACATCAACGCGGTGATCGGCACCTGCACCGCCCCGCTGAACACGGCCACCGCCTGCTGGGAGGACTCGGCCGCGATCGACGCGATCAACTACGTCCAGGCCAGCACCATCAAGGCCGAACTGGCCAACGGTCCGGCCGCGGCGCTGCCCGTGCTGTCCATCGCGGCAGCCTTCTCCCGTGCCGTGGACGTCAAGGCCGGTCCGCTGACCATCCGGGACGTCGCCGGGCTTTACATCTTCGACAACACGCTGCTGTCCATCAAGGTCACCGGCGCCCAGGTCAAGGACTACCTGGAATGGTCGGCGCAGTACTTCAAGGCGGTGTCCGGCAGCACCGCCCGCGCCGCCGACGTCACGAACGCCGCCACG
>DASWAW010000434.1:0-3207 GCA_036390955.1 Arthrobacter sp. | reverse complement strand
ATCGCGCGACTTCCGGGATGAGAACATTACCGCTGTCGCCGACCAGGTCCACCTCCACACCGCCGGCCACACGGTATCCGATGCCGTCGCCGCCGCCGAGGGTGTCCAGTTCCTGCGCAAGCTCGGACATGAGGAGAACGCTGAGGTCATTGCCCGGCTCCTGGCCGGCCCACGCAGCACGGACGCACCCGAGGCTGACATCTTCGCCGTCCCCGGCACGAACACCCGCCTGCATGTCCTGAAACCGGCACTGGAAGACCTGCCCGACGGCAAGACCACCCCGGTGCCTCACGATGACGCCCGGGTGCAGGCCGGGGAAGTCTTCGACCGTGTCCTGGCCGAGGACGGCGTCTTCGTCCACTCGTCCGTCTCCGGCTACCCGCAGGACACCCAGGCGATCCGTTTCCAGGCCAACCGGCCGCTCACCGATGCCGAGGCCTACGCCCTCTCCGGCGTCGTCGGCTATGCCAACAGCTCAGCGATCGGCGGCGAACCGTGTGACAACCCGGCGTACGGTCCGTCCCGCGACACGCCGTACTCGTTTATCTCCCATATTGACACCAACAAGGGCCGCCAGGGCGACTTCGAAAAGTTCGAGGCGATGATCCCGGACATGATCGCCAACGGCTCGGCACCGCGCAAGACCAAGGACAACACCCGCGCCATCGAACCGTTCGGGGACCCGGGCCTGAAGCTCGAGATCTTCTACCGCGAGTAAGGCACCGGGGGTCTGACGCCGCCGGGGGAGGGGCCTGTACCGCAGCGGTGCGGGCCCCTCCGGGTTGCGGGAAGCTTTCCGCCGGCGGCCGCACACATGAGGTGCATCAGACCTTCCGGCACCAAGGAGCATCACATGAGCGTCAGCACCGAACGTCAGACCACCGTGGTCACGGCCATCCCCGTGACCGATCTTGCGGTGCTGGCCATCGCCGTCCGCCTGCACGACCAGAAATGCCACCTCAAGGCCACGTGCCACAACCGTGACTGGCACGCGATGTCCAACTTCGAGGCCCCGGTCCGGAACTTCCTGACGGTCGCCGCTGAAGCCGTCAAGGCCGGGGAGATCTAGGGCTATGGCCGTCGCCGAGACCACGTGCACCGCGGACCCGACCCGCGATCAGATGCGCCGCTGGTTCAAGCACCAGTGGACGTGTGCCACCTGCACCGGAGAAATCCGCTGGTACACCGGCCTCGGCTGGCACCACTACGCCAGGTGCGGGATGGACGGGGTCGTCTTCGTGGAGCCCGCTGTTGTCTTCGCCGAACCACCTCTGATCCTCGCCGAGGCGACCACGACATCGATGCCCCCGCGACGGGCCCTGTTCGACCTTGAGCAGGCCCTGGCGGCCACCGCGTCCCGGCCGCTCCTGTACCTTGTACCGCCCCTCGTGGAACCCGCACCGACCTGCGCTAACCCACAGTGTCCCTGCAGCCTCCATGGCCCTGCTAAGGCCCTGCCCGTCCGTGCCAGCATCCTGCTGGCCGCGTAGAACCAGAAAGAGAACGACCGTGAGCCATATCCCACTTCCCGCCCTTGTCTGCGTCGGCCTTATCTGCATCGGCTGCAACCGTGCCATGCGCCGCCGTGGCGTCAGCGCGGCAGAAGCTCCCGGCACGATCGCGTCCGCCCACTCGGGCAAATGCAACACCTGCGTCTCTCCGGCACGGCAGAAGAACGTCGAAGAGAAGTCGGTCACCAAGGCTGAAGACCCGGTCCGGATGTCCGCCACCGTCACAGCCCTGGAGCAATGGATGCAGAACAACCGCGGCGTCCAGCGTGAAGCGCGGAACCCGATCAAGTACCGGCGGGAAGCGGCATGAGCGGCGGCCACATCGGGCGTTCGTTCACCGGACACGGCATGGAGGACGAATGCCCGTGCCCGCAGGCACCCTGCGGTCTCGTCGAGATGGGCACAGTGGACCCGAAATGCCCCCAGCACACCTGGACGGCCGCCAAGACGATGCGCCAGGGCCACCCGGCCAAGCACTGCCCGGACCTGTCACCGCGGGACTGGGCCGCAGCCCAGCTGGAAAACCTCGACCCCGTCATCGCCTACATGGAGTCCACCGTCGAGGACTCCTGGAACCTGGACGCCGTCCGGTCCAAGGACGGATCCAGGAACTGCTTCTTCGGCCACCTGTTCAACATGACCCCGGACGAGGACCGCGCCAACGCCCTCTGGGCCATGTTCGAGGACCTGTACGCCACGACCTACGTGATTTACCCGGTCAACGACGGCTCCAACCCGCGCTACCCGCAGGAGACACCCCGCCAGCGGATCCTCGCGTACCTGCGCGCGCTCCAGTCCGGGGACGAAATGACCACGGACCAGTCCATGGAGGCCGACTACCAGGGCTACCTCGCCGACGAAGCTGCCAAGGCCGCCCATGCCGAATGACAGCCAGCTGAAAGCGCTCATCGCGGACGGGCTCCTGCTCGGGCTCGCCATCCTGGAATCCGACGACGACCGCCTGGCCTCCAGCACCGCGACCCGCGAAATGTGCCTGGGCTTCATGGCTGTCGCCCAGCAGGCGCTCGGGGACGCGTGTCGGACCAGCGGGTCCAAAGCCGCCGACGTCCTCGCCGAGGTCCGGTCCACAGCGGTGGGCATGGCCGAGGAGGGGACATTCGCGGAAGCTGCCGAAACGATGTGGGTCGCCGGACTTCTGGAGGCCTCGCGGACCAGCGCGGATTTGTTCGCGCAAGGCATCGAGCCCTGCTACGAGCACGCCGTCGCCGGCCTGGCTGCGGCCGCCCAGATCCTCCTTATCGTCAGCGCCCGGCTTCACGGCATCAGCGAGGAGGACCTGATCGCCCGGTACCGCGCCGGCGCCGTCCACGTGATCGCCTCCTCCTGAATCATCCTGAATCGCCCGTCGGGACACCCGACGCATAGTAACGACAAGCCCGGGTTCCGGGCCCTGAACGGAAGGACACCATGCTTCGCAACGGACGCTCCAAAGGCACCTACGGACTGTCATTCCTGGGCTGCGCCTGCCACAACAGCAAGGACGCACGCCGCAGGGCCAAACATTCGGCACGCTCCAGGGAAAAGTCCGCCTTCCGGCGCGACCTGACCACCCACGCACTCTGAAGGAAACCATGCCCTCTCTGCCCCACATCCACACCCTCGGCGACTACCGTGACGCCATTGAGGCCACGGCCGACTACCCGGAGGCCGGCACCGGCTCGCACCGCGCCCAGGG
>DASWAW010000433.1:0-4179 GCA_036390955.1 Arthrobacter sp. | reverse complement strand
GCGTGGGCCAGGAGTCCGCGGAGGCTTTCGGCGGAGAGCTCACGCAGATCCTTGCGGTTCTGTGCCCCGCCCAGGCCCAGGTCCACGATGGCGGAGAGCAGCGCGGCCATGAAGGAGTCCCCGGCACCGACGGTGTCCGCCACCTTCACGGACGGCGCGGGGAAATGCGCTTCGCCGGCGGCATTCACGCCCCAGGGACCCTGCGCGCCGCGGGTGACCACCACCATGGCGGGGCCTTCCGAGCCGCCGAGTTTCAGCCAGCGCCGGGCCGAGTCCAGCGGATCCTCGCCGGGGTAGAGCCATTCGAGATCCTCGTCCGAGGCCTTGACCACGTCGGCCAGGGTGACGAACTTCTCCGCCTGCCGGCGCGCATAGTCCACATCGGTGATGATGCTGGGCCGGCAGTTGGGATCGAAGCTGATCGTGGCCAGGGGATGGGCATGTTCGACGGCGGCGAGCACCTCGGCGGCCCCGGGAGCCAGCATCGTGGCAATCGAGCCGGTGTGCAGCAGCGTCGTTGCCTGCAGCATGAACGGCAGCCGGTCCGCGAGCCCGGGCAGCTCCCAGGCGAGGTCGAAGGTGTAGCTGGCGGCGCCGTCGTCGTCGATCAGGGCGGTGGCCACGGACGTGGGGAGCGCGTCCGGGCCCAGCGGAAGCAGCACCGAACTGGACTTCAGGTGCGCCGCCACCGATTCACCGTAGGCGTCGCGGCCGTAGCGGCCGATGAACTGCACCGGGTGGTCCAGGCGGGCCAGCCCCACGGCAACATTGAGGGGGCTTCCGCCGACATGGGCCTGGACACCGGAGGAACGCTGGACCACATCAACCAGGCCCTCGCCAATAACTGTGAGCATGCTCATACTCTGCCAGAGAACGCGGGCCGGCGCCCCAGTGTTTCGGAGCGCGAGTGCTTCTTCAGGCCGGGGAGGCCGAGGCGGCGCGGGCGCTGTCCACCGGGATGCCGGCCGGACCGGCGTCGTCGAAATTGGCGTCGATGTGGACCACGTCCCTGCCGGCGCGCTGGAGCAGGCTCGCGGCGATGCCTGCCCGGTACCCGGACGTGCAGTGCACCCACAGCTTCCCCCCGGGGACGGAGTCCAGCTGCCGCAGCAGTTCATGCAGCGGGATATTGACCGCCCCGGCCACCCGCGAGGCAGCGTATTCATCGGCGCGGCGCACATCGACGACGGTGTCCCCGGCAGCGCGGCCCGCGAGCAGCCCGTCCCAGCCCACGCGGGGATAGGAGGCGAGGGCGGCGCGGGGCGCCAGGGCGTGCGGGTCCGTGCCGAGGGCGGCATCCGGGGACTCGATGCCGATCCGGGACAGGTCGCGGATGGCGTTTTCCACGTCCGCCCGGGATCCCACCAAGGTCAGCTGCTCGCCCCAGGGCAGGATCCAGCCCAGGTAGGTGCTGAAGCTGGTGCCGTATTCGAAGCTCACGCTGCCCAGCAGGTGGTTGCTGGCGAAGGCCACGCGGCGGCGCAGGTCCACCACCCACTCCCCCGCCTCGAGCCGGCGGGTGAGTTCCGCGGCGTCCAGCGACTCCGGCACCGCCAGGTCCGCCGGGCCGGGGCCGGCGGCGTTGGTGACGCCCATGTGGGCGTAGTAGGAGGGGTAGGCCGTGAGGTTGGCGATGAGCTCCTGGACGAAGTGGTCCTCGTCCGGGTCCGTCAGGGCGTGGTTGCTGGTGAGCTGTTCGCCGATGGTGGAGGATCCGGCGCCGCTGGCCGGACCGGAGGAGCAGAAGGAACCGAAGCCGTGGGTCGGAAACAGGGCCGCTTCGGGCGCGGCCGCATCGACGAGGCGGCGGACGGAGGCGTACTGGTCATGGGTGAGGCCGAGCGTGTCCTCGGCGCCGACGAGGTCCGTGCGTCCGACCGAGCCGTACAGCAGGCTTCCGCCGGAGAAGACCGCCTGCTGCCCGCCGTCGCCGACGATGAAGGACAGGTGCGTGTGGGTGTGGCCCGGCGTGGCGACGGCCGTGACCGTCAGCGAGCCGACCCGGACGGTCTGCCCGTCCGTGATCGGCTGCCGCTCGAACTTCACCTGATCGGCAGCGTTTACGAGGTAGCTCGCGCCGTGCGTCCTGGCCAGTTCGAGCCCGCCGGTGAGGTAGTCGTTGTGGATGTGGGTCTCGGCGACGTGCGTGATTCTCACCCCGGCCCCGCGGGCCGCCGCTTCGACCCGGTCCGTGTCCCGCTGCGGGTCAATGACCAGCGCGACCGTGCCGTCATGGACGAGGTAGCTGCGGTCCCCGAGCGGTGTGGTCTCGATAACGATGACGTCCATGTTTTCCTCCTGGTGTGCCGGGCCGGCCGGAACGGGCCGCGGGGCCGCCGGCCGGGCACTTCCCATCATCAAACCCCCCAGGGTATGAAGGCAAGCCCGGGTTTGTTGCCGGAGGCCGGCGCCGCCGGCGGGGCTACAGAGCGGTGCCTTCCTGCTGGTAGACGTCCGGGATCCCGTCCTGGTCCGAGTCGACTTTCTCCGCTTCCTCGGCCTGCCGGTACTGCCGGTTCCGGGTCCTCAGCACCAGTGTTGCCAGCAGGGCGGCCAGCACGGAGGCCGCGAGGATGCCCACCTTGGCGTGGTCGTCGTGGACGCTGCCGTGGCCGAAGCTGAGCTCGGCCACCAGGAGCGAGACCGTGAACCCGATGCCCGCCAGCAGTGACAATCCGAAGACGTCTATCCACTTGAAGCTGGTGTCCAGCCGCGCCTTAGTGACTTTGGTGAGCAGCCAGGTGGTGCCCATGATGCCGATCGGTTTGCCGAGAACCAGCGCGATGATGATGCCGACAGCCACCGGGTCGGTCAGCGCGGAGACCAGCCCTTCCCAGCCGCCCACGGCCACCCCCGCGGAGAAGAATGCGAAGACCGGGACGGCGAAGCCGGCGGAGATCGGACGGAAGCGGTGCTCGAAGATCTCGGCGAGGCCCGGCCCGGCCGCCGGGCCTCCGCTGGCCTGGGAACGCAGGACCGGGATGGCGATCCCGAGCAGTACGCCGGCCACGGTCGCATGGATGCCCGAGGCATGGACGAGGGCCCAGGTGACCGCACCCAGCGGCAGGAGAATCAGCCATGCGGCTGAGGCGTTGATTTTGAAAAACCGGCGGTACTTGTGCGCCAGGTAGGTGTAAATGGCCAGCGGGATCAGGGCCAGCAGGAGCGGCAGCGGCTTGAGGTCGCTGGTGTAGAAGACAGCAATGATGGTGATGGCGATCAGGTCGTCCACCACGGCAAGCGTGAGCAGGAAGATCCGCAGGGCGCTGGGCAGATGCGAGCCGATGATGGCGAGGACGGCGACGGCGAAGGCGATGTCGGTGGCGGTGGGGATTGCCCAGCCGCGCAGGGTTTCCGGGCTGGCGAGGTTGACGACGGCGTAGATCACGGCCGGGATGGCGACGCCGCCCACGGCCGCAGCGACCGGAACAATGGACTTGTCCAGCTGCCGCAGGTCGCCGGCGATGAATTCACGCTTGAGTTCGAGTCCGACCAGGAAGAAGAATATCGCCAGCAGCCCGTCGGCCGCCCAGGCGCCCAGGCTCAGTTCCAGATGCCACGGTTCGTAGCCGAATTTGAAGTCCCGCAGGGCGAAGTAGCTCGCCGAGACCGGTGAGTTGGCCCAGACCATAGCGATCACGGCGGCGGCCACCAGGAGGGCACCGCCGACGGTCTCTTTGCGCAGGATCTCGCCGATCCGGAGGGATTCGGCGTAGCTGCCGCGGCCGAAGATGGTCAAACGCGGCCGGGAGGGTGTGGGCGTGGGGCTCATTGCGGGAGTCCTAAAAGTTGGGTCGACAAATCTATGCCGACCAGACTTCCCGGCGCACCTGCAGCCAGTCTAGTGGGTCAGGTCATCGTGCTGAACCGTTCGGCCTTGGCTTTGCTGCCCTGGACGATGATCTGGTCGTCGTCGTAGAGCACCGTCTGGGCCGTCGTGTGGCCCCATTTGCCGCCGGGCCGTTTGACCGCCACGATAGTGACGCCGTACTTGTCCCGGAGGCCGAGCACGCCCAGCGGCCGGTCGCGGATGCCGGCGGGCGGGCTGGTCCGGATCATCACGAAGTCGTCCTCGAATTCCACGTAGTCAAGAATCGAACCGAGGACCAGGTGCGCGACGCGCCTGCCCATGTCGTGTTCCGGCCGGATGACGTGTTCGACGCCGAGCTGGCCGAGGAT
>DASWAW010000432.1:0-2447 GCA_036390955.1 Arthrobacter sp. | reverse complement strand
CGGCCGGTATACCAGCCGACCTCGTGGCCTTCGTCCCGCAGGCGGACGCCGATGCCCGTCATGGGATTGAAGTGTCCGGCGATGGCCTGGCTGGCCAACAGGACTTTCATGCCGCGGCTCCGTCGCCGTTCTGAGGTGGCGTCCGGAACCGGAAATCCGCTACGTGGCCCATGCCCAGACTTTAGGCCGGTTGGGTCCGGCGCACAACGTCTTGGCGCGGCGGCGACCGTCCCGGAGAAGCTGCCGGAAGCCGTTCAGGCGCGGGGCTGCTCAGGCGTCGAGCTCTTTAGCCGCGGGGCTGCTCAGGCGTCAAGCTTGGTCAGCGGGGCGTAGCGGAGCAGGAGCCGCTTCTCGCCGATGCTGAACTTCACCTTCGCCACCGTCTTGTCCCCTGCGCCCTCGACGGCCAGCACGGTGCCGTTGCCGAAGCTGGTGTGGTTGACCTTGTCGCCCACGCTGACGGCGACGACCTCCTTCTGCGGCTGCACCCGGTTCTTGGCGATGGCCGCCGGAACATCGGCGTTGAAGCCGGCCGAGGGGCTGGCCTCGGTGCCGCGTGCGGTGCCGGCTCCCCAGAAGGATCCGCCATAGCGGCTGGAACCGATGGAGGCACCGCTCCCCCAGCCGCCGGTCTGGCGGGTGGATCCTTCGCGCTTCCATTCCACCAGCTCGGCCGGGATTTCCTCGATGAACTGGCTGGCGGGGTTGTACTGGCTTTGGCCCCACATGCTGCGGACCTCGGAACGGGTCAGGTACAGCCGCTTCCGGGCCCGGGTCAGGCCGACGTAGGCGAGCCGGCGTTCCTCGGCCAGCTCCTTGGGGTCGGTGGCCGAACGCTGGTGCGGGAACAGCCCGTGCTCCATGCCGGTCAGGAACACCACCGGAAATTCCAGTCCCTTGGCGGTGTGCAGGGTCATCAGGGTGACGACGCCGAGCCGTTTGGCTTCGGCGACGGCGGCGGCGAGCTGGTCGGGGCTGCCGCCCGGGGCGTCCGGGATCTGGTCGGCGTCGGCCACGAGGGAGACCCCTTCCAGGAAGGCGCCGAGCGAACCCTCGGGGTTGTCGCGCTCGTATTCACGCACGACGGCGACGAGTTCCGCGAGGTTTTCCACCCGGGACTCGTCCTGCGGGTCGGTGCTGGAGCGGAGGGCTGCGAGGTAGCCGGTCTGTTCCAGGACCGCTTCCAGGGCGGCGGCCGCGCCGGAGCCTGAGGCAACCTCGGCGAGGTCGTCGAGCAGTTTCACGAAGCCCTGGACCGCGTTGACGGAGCGGGTGGCCATGCCGGGGGCCTCGTCGGCGCGGCGGGCGGCGGCCATAAACGAGATCCGGTCGCGCTGGGCGAGGGAGGCCACGGCGCCCTCGGCGCGGTCGCCGATGCCGCGCTTGGGTTCGTTCAGGATGCGGCGCAGGTTGACGTCGTCGTCCGGGTTGACCAGCACCCGCAGGTAGGCCAGCGCGTCCTTGATTTCCTTGCGCTCGTAGAAGCGGGTGCCGCCGACCACCTTGTAGGGCAGTCCGACCCGGACCAGGACGTCCTCGATCGAGCGGGACTGGGCGTTGGTGCGGTAGAAGATGGCGACGTCGCCGGGGCGGAGGTCGCCCTCGTCCTGCAGGCGGTCGATTTCCTTGGCGATGAACTGGGCCTCGTCGTGCTCGTTCTCGCCGACGTAGCCGACGATCTTCTCGCCGTCGCCTTCCGCGGTCCACAGCCGTTTCTCGGGCCGGTTGGGGTTGCGGGAAATGACCGAGTTGGCGGCGCTGAGGATGGTCTGGGTGGAGCGGTAGTTCTGCTCGAGCTTGATGGTGCGGGCGTCCGGGTAGTCCTTCTCGAACTCCACGATGTTGCGGATGTCGGCGCCCCGGAAGGCGTAAATGGACTGGTCGGAGTCGCCGACCACGGTCAGTTCGGCGGCGCCGGGGCCCTCGCCGACAATCTCGCGCACCAGCGCGTACTGGGCGTGGTTGGTGTCCTGGTATTCGTCGACAAGGACGTGCCGGAAGCGGCGACGGTAGGACTCGGCGAGCGCCGGGAATGCGCGGAACATGTAGACCGTCTCGGCGATCAGGTCATCGAAGTCCATCGCGTTGGCCTGGCGCAGCCGCTGCGTGTAGCCCTTGAAGACCTCGGCGACGGCCTGTTCGAAGGGGTCGTTGTGGTTGGCGCTGGAGGAGTAGCTGTCCGCGTCGATCAGTTCGTTCTTGAGCGCCGAAATCTTGTGCTGGATTGCCTTGGGGGCGAACCGTTTGGGATCGAGGTCCAGGGTTTTGGCGACGAGCGTGATCAGGCGCAGCGAGTCCGCGGAGTCGTAGATGGAGAAGTTGGAGTTCAGGCCGACGTTCTTGGCTTCGCGGCGCAGGATCCGGACGCAGGAGGAGTGGAAGGTGGAGACCCACATGGTCTTGGCCCGGGGGCCAACCAGGGCCTCAACCCGCTCCCGCATTTCGGC
>DASWAW010000431.1:0-3310 GCA_036390955.1 Arthrobacter sp. | reverse complement strand
ATAGCAGCCGAGGGCACCACCCGTGAGGCCGCGATTGCGGACTTCATTGATGCCCTCCGGGATTATGTCGAAGACTGGGATGACCACCTCGCTGGCGTCCCGAACCACGTCGGCAACCGGGCACTTGTGGAGGCGGTCCGGTCTTCCACTGACGAACAGCTGGCCCTGTGGGCGGTCAACACCTGCGCGTAGATGCCGTCGATTGGGGCTTGGCCTGACTGGTCCCGAGCATGCCATCCGTTACGTTGGACGCCCAGGGAGCGATCCCTCTGGAACCACACCAGCACCGGTACCACACTAGAACCACACTGGTTCTGAACCGGTACCGTACTGGTACCACACCGAGACCACACCAGCACCGGTACCACACTAGAACCACACCAGCCCTATACCGGCACCACACTGGTACCAGACCAGTGCCGTACTGGTACCACACCAAAACCACACCCGTACCGGAACCACACTGGTTCCAGATCAATACCACACTGGTACCACTCGGTGGCTTCCACGCATTCGTTCGGCTGTGACGGTAGGACAGGGAGCGGGGCGCCCGGAGGCTTCTAGTACAGCTGTGCCACACTGTCCGTCAGTGCACAACGCCTAAGTACCACGGGGAGTGAGGCTACTCGGGAGCCTTGAAGCCGTACTTCTCCTCCAGGATCGGCCAGATGAGCCGTTCCAGGACCTTCTGCTGGCTGATCTCCTCGACCAGGGATGCGCTGCGGAGCAGGTCCAGCTGTGAAGGGCTGGCCCGGAGGTTGATCCCGCTCGTCTTAGGCTCGCGGTTGCGTCGCTTCCAATCCGGTACAACTGGTGCCGGGACCGAGGAACCTGACCGTGGCGCTTTGCGGGCCGGAGTTGCAGGCGCCGCCTTGGGTGCCGGCGCGGCGGATTTCGCCGGCGCTGCAGCGGCTACAGGAGCAGTGCCGGTGGTTTCAACGCCGGCCTCAGCTGCGGCGGGGGAGGGGAGTGGCTCCGGCTCCGTAATGTCCGGTACGGAGGCCAACGATTTCTCTGTCACGGTCACCAGCGGTTTTTCCGGACCTGAGCTCTTGGGCTGTTCCGCCCTCGCGGCGAACGCTTCGATGTCCTGCTCAGTCTGAAGGTCCGTCCGGACGCGCTTAGTTACCGCCATGCCAGCACCTCCGCGGTGAGCAGCTGGATTTCGGCCTTCGCTTTGGAGTCTTTCATCTCCACGACGCCCAGACCCTGAGAGAGGCTGGCCTGATATACCTTGCGCTCGTGAAGCCTGGTGGTGGCGATACGGAGCTCTGGGAAGTCAGACAGATAGGAATGCGCGTCACTGACCGAATCGGAGAAGACGTTCGTGGGGACCCGGTTCAGGACCGCGAGGGCCTTCAGCTCCGGATTGAAGTCTTTCGCCTGGTTGATCGTAACGACGAGGCCCTGGGTGGTGTCCAGGTCCGGCTGCGTCGGCTGGATGGGGACGAGGATCATGTCGGCTGCAGTCATCGCGGTGCGCATCTCCGAACTGTCCTTGCCGGGGGCATCGACGATGACGACGTCGTACTTCTTGTCCAGGTCCAGGAGCGTAGCCCGCAGGTTGCCGGTCTTCTGGACAGTCTGAATGGGGGAGTGGCCGCCGTCTTCGCGGTCCTTAGCCCAGTTGCTGGACGTGAAGACAGTGGGGTCGGCTTCGACGATGATGACGTCTTTTCCGAGGGCGGTGAATTCCACCGCAATGTTCACGGCGACGGTGGACTTGCCAACGCCGCCTTTCTGATGGGCTACGAGGAGAATCACTACAGTACCGTCCTAGTGTGGTATCGGTGTGGTACCACTTTGGGGCCACAAAAGGCCCCTCTGCGGTGTGGACATAAAAGCAGTGCCGGCAGCTGACCGGGGGGAGTGGACCGTCTGTGCCGGAAAGCAAAAATGGGCCCCATACCGCGGTTGAAACACCGGCAGTGCAGGTACCCAGGAAAGAGATCGGTCCCCTATAGACTAATCTCAGCAATCCAGCGGGTGCCTCCGCTGCTTTAGCTTCGAAGGCCCTGCGGTTACGCGGGGCCTTCTTCTTTACCAATGATTCCGGACAGGACACGGCAGGGCCCGGAGGCGCGCCGGGGAGTGGGGGAGTGGTCCCCAGAATGGGCAGACCTCCGGCGCTGAACCCTACCCGGCCCTGCTGAACGCCATGTCCGCGAGGCCCCATTCGTCCGGCGGACCCTCGAACGCCTCCCATGGATAGTCCTCACCGGGGGAGAGAAGCTCTGCGACGGTGTTCACGTTCTTTGACAGCCATTCCTTCCACAGGATCCGGTCGTTCCGGTAGCGCTGCAGCTGCGCGGCAACGGCCTCCAGCACGCCGAAGTGCTCGGCGAGATCTTTCAGCGACGTCGATGCCACCACCGACCAGGCGCGGACGGTGTCCCGGGCGATCATGTTCCACGCAGCCATCACTTCGAGCGCCTCGCTGACCGCGGTCCGGGACAACCTTGTCAGCTGGACGATCTCCGCCGTTGTCAGCCCCGGGGAGTGCTCGAGTGCTTCGTACACGAAGGCCGCCGGCAGACCGAGTTCCCGGAACACCGGGCGCAGGGCATGGATCTTACCCTTCCGCCAGGTCAGGTCCTCGGCCGCAGTTTTCACATCTTCTGGCACTGTCAGTATGTACAGATCGCCTTTGGTACCGCGGCCGGACTCAACCCAAGTCACCAGCGGGTCGTTTTCGACACGCAGGTCCCTCAGATGGGCTGCGACCGTCGTGTGATCGAGCCCGGTGGCCACTGCGATGGACCGGACACCGAACTCGATGAACCGTGACGCTGTCATGTGGGCTGCTTCCCCCAGGGACCTGAGCACCATCCGCCGGGCCATCCCCGTCCTGGAATCGGTGTAGGCGTGTTCTTTCAGCCGCAGTGCGTTGCGCCAGGTCCGGATGAAACGATGCTCAGCATCGGAATTCCCTTGTATCCCTAGGGGCTGTGTAATTGGCTGGCTTGTGGGGGATCTACGGGCATTGTTCTTCCCGTCCCCGGATCCGGGGCTTTTGCTCAGATACGACACCGCTTTCAGCCAGTCCCGGCGCAGGGCAGGAACTCGGTGCCGTGAGGCATAGCGGGCGTAGAAGGAGGCAAGGCCTGGCCACGTGCCCTGCATCATCCGGCGTTCCACATCAGTCAGTTCCATACCGGCGGCCGCAGCCCCGGTGATGATCGCCTGGCGTGCATCCGAGTCGGAGGCGTAGCGGTTCGAGTCGTAGAGCCCGGTCTGTGCCATCAGCTTCATCACCCTGGACATCCGGCCTGCGGGACGGGGGAGTGCCGGCGTTTCGGCGTCAGCCGGC
>DASWAW010000430.1:0-1939 GCA_036390955.1 Arthrobacter sp. | reverse complement strand
GATCATCGCGGCCTTGATGGTGTACCTCGTGATCGGGCTGCTGGTGCTCGGCGTGTGGCTCGTGAAGGGCACCGCCTCCACCGACCTGGTGGGGGCGTTCTCCCTCTCGCTGCTGGGCTGGATCATCGGCGCGGCCGGGGTTGTGTTCCAGGCCGAGAAGCCCAGCCCGCAGGCCTCCGAAGCCGGTTAGCCACCTGGGCATCTGACTCGCAGCAGGGGCCGTTTTCAGGGCTCATAACGGCCGCAACTGCTAGCTACTTAGTCGAACCAGGGGTCCAGCCCGTAGAGCGGGAACACTTCCTTGCGGGTGGCCATCACGGTCCGGTCCACCTCGTCGTTCGGATCGAAGCCGACTTCCCACGAGCGCCACCAGAGGTCGACGTCGTCGCCCATCATCTCCGGCGCGTCGACTCCATACTTGGAGCCGTACTTTTCCTTCACGTAGCTGCGCCAGTCCTCCGGCACGGGGGTGCGGAGCGGGACCGGGCGCCCGGCCGCAATGGCGATCAGGTGGCTCCAGGCCCGCGGCACCACGGTGATGACGTTGTAGCCCCCTCCGCCGGTGGAGATCCAGCGGTTCTCGCAGTAGCGGGCGGCGAGGTTGCCGATGGCGGTGGCGGCCTCCCGCTGGCCGTCGACGCTGATGTTCAGGTGCGTGAGCGGATCGAGCCGGTGGGAGTCGCAGCCGTGCTGGCTCACGATGACCTCGGGTTCGAAGGCGCCCACGAGCTGGGGAATCACGGCGTGGAAGGCCCGGAGCCAGCCGCCGTCCCCGGTGCCGGCCGGCAGGGCCACATTGACGGCGGTGCCCTGCGCGTTGGGCCCGCCGATCTCGTTGGCGTAGCCCGTGCCCGGGAACAGGGTCAGCCCCGTCTCGTGCAGGGAGATCGTCATCACGCGCGGATCGTCCCAGAAGATGCTCTGGGTCCCGTCGCCGTGGTGGGCGTCGATATCGATGTACACGACCCGCTGCATGCCGCCGTCGAGCAGCCGCTGGATGGCGAGGGCCGCGTCGTTGTAGATGCAGAAGCCGCTCGCACGCTCGCGGGCCGCATGGTGCATGCCCCCGCCGAAGTTCACCGCGCGGACGGCGCTGCCGTCCAGGATGGCGGCGGCGGCCAGCAGGGAGCCGCCGGCCAGCCGGGCGCTGGCCTCGTGCATGCCGGCGAAGGCCGGGTCATCCTCGGTACCCAGGCCGCGTTCCAGGTCCGGGGTCCCGGGATCCGCGCTCACGCGGCGCACTGCGGCGACGAACTCGGGGCTGTGGACAGTGCTCAGTTCCGCATCACTGGCGACTTCCGGGGCCGAGACCGTGACGTGCTCCAGATCCAGCAGACCGAGGCTTCCGGCCAGCTTCGCGGTGAGCTCCATCCGCTCCGGCGCCATCGGGTGGCTGTGGCCGAAGTTGTAGGCGGTCATGGCAGGATCCCACACCACCGTCGTTGGCAGTGCGGTCTTTGCGAGCCCCGGCAGGTATGTCATCAATCACAGGCTACCCGAGCGTGGGGCCCCCTTCCCCCGTCATTGCGCGGGGTTTAGTGGTTTACTACTGAAGGAAGCAGTTTCAAGCGAGGATAAGCCACACATGACGCAGAGCCAGTCGAGGTCCAAGAGCCCGGCAAACTGGCACCCCGGCGCACCGGAGCGGGAAGGCCTGTGGATCTTCACACGCCTCCGCGACTTCATCGACAACATCGCCAACACGACCCCGGCCCGGCTCGCGCTCACTGCGTTCGGCATGGTGATCCTGGTTTTCACGGCCCTGTTGTCCCTGCCGGTCTCCTCGGCCACCGGGGAATTCACGCCGCTGTACCAGTCGCTGTTCACTGCCGTCTCGGCCGTCTGCGTAACCGGCCTGACCGTGGTGTCCACGGCTGCGCACTGGTCCTTCTTCGGCCAGCTCGTCATCCTGGTCGGCATCTTCGTCGGCGGCCTGGGC
>DASWAW010000429.1:0-9373 GCA_036390955.1 Arthrobacter sp. | reverse complement strand
TGGCGTCCTCTCCGGAAGCGCTGACAGCCGAACCTCTCAAGACATGCCCGGATCGTGCCCCACGACCCGGGTCGCCGTCGACCTTCAACGACGCCACGCACCGTGCCGGGTGTGCCCATCTAGCGCGATGCTACCAAGCGGTGCGTCGCGCGGTCACCCCCGAACAACAATTCATGCCGCTCCTATACCCCGGATCTGCTCGGCTTCGCCTGATCAGCCCGTTTCCGGGACCATGACCCTCCCCCTCACGGGTGGAAATGACGGCGCGTGAAAGTATTTACCTATGACTATCCACAATGATGACGCCAACCGTCCGGCCTTCACGGACGCACCCGGCACAGACGCCGCAACCGAAGGCAGCCGTAGCTGGGACCACCTCGGCGCGATTATTGTCGATGCCACGTTGCAGCGGCGGCAGAACTACCACGAGACCGTCAAGCCGCGCGTTGAGGCTCTGATTGCGGCATGGCCGGATGCCGCCACGACCAGCGGATTCCGCCAGCGCCTCGATACAGGGACGCTATCGGAAGTTATCAGCTGGCCCTCGCCGGGCCGTCTTGCCCAGGTGGAGGACATCACGTGCGTGTTCGAGCGTCAGGGCATTGAGACGGTCACGGAACTCCGGAGTGCGCTTGGCGACCCCGCCAGGAGAAACGTTCTCCGGGAGGCCCTCGGGGCCGTGCGGCATGTCAGCCCTAAAACGCTCGATTACATCGACACCCTGAGCGGAATTCCCACGGATGCGGCCGCCGACGAACGGGCACACGGAGAATGATCCGCGCCGCCGGCATTGAGGAGTTGGCCTAAGGGGATATCGCGGCAGCAGCCCGTGCAGCTCCACGGAAGCGCCCGTTAGGCGACCAGCTTCGTGCCAAAGAACTCTTCTGCCAGCCGGATCAGGTGTTCGGGGACGTCGGCTTCCTCACCACGGCGGCCGTGGCCGAGGAAGACGGCGGTGCCCCGTGCCACGCCGGAAAGGTCCAGGCCGCAGTCATACATCAGCTGGGCGGCGCGCAGATTCCGCGGAAGGTTGCTGATCACGCCTTCAGCGTTGAGGTAGACGTTCCAGTCACCGCGGGTGACTGTTTCAATGTCTCCGCCGACCAGGTTCTGCAGGGTGCGCAGGCCGGGTTCAACGGTTTCGACCCGGACAGGTTCGCTGATCAGGGCGGGGATTATCAGTGCTGTGTATTTATTGCTCATTTTGGGTCCACTCTTAATAACAATGACGTAGTTCCCGGTGTTCCCTCCGGAAGTCGGGCAGTCCGGTGGCCCAGACGGGGCGGCTGTGATGAGTCTCACCCGCAATAATCGCCATCTGGCTTGAGACACCCGCCCGACGCTGTGCATCATGAAAAGGCAAAGCAGGGACCTCACATTCCCTCCACAGCAGCCCTGACCCTGCGGCACGCCAAGCGTACGCAACGGACCAGCGGCAAAGATTTACCCATCCTGGTGGACGCAATGAGGCCAAACCGGTGAGCTCGCAGAGCTGGCCAGGGTCTCAGGCGTTCCTGATTTGGCCCCACGGCGGCTCCGCATCGGTGCGGCAGCCGGTTTTCCGGATTCATGAATGGAAGCACTGAACAATGACGTTTGAAACTGCCACCTCTGTCACCCACAAGCTTTGGGACCGCTCCAACATGCACCACGAGCTGGACGCCCTGGTCCACGATCTCTCGGTGCGGCACAACACCCCCAAAAGCAACATCGCGGTCCACGCCAGCGGCCCCAACACCTTCACGCTCAGCCTGAACCACGGCGCGGCGAACCTGGAGTCCGTCTCCTCCTAGCACCACTTCGGCGACGCAACACCACGACGACGGCGGGAGCCTCCCGCCGTCGTCGTCCCATGTCAGCCCCTAGGGACTTTGGACACGGGCCCGGGCAGTCCCGCCCCGCCTAAAATGAGGCATGGCCAGTTCCGACACGCTTGATGTGGAACGGCATCCCGACCCACGGGAGTAAATGCACGTGTCCAATGCGGAGATCGAGGAACTGCGCGCCCTGCTTGAAGAAGTCATCAGGCTCCGGCGCAGCGTCAAGCACGCCGAGACCCGCAGCGGCGGCAGGATCGCGGCCGTCCGGCGCCGCCACCGCGAGACTGCGCCCTCGATATACGGCAGCTGCCCGTCATGGACGTAATCGCCCTGGTCCTCATCACCGCCGCCCTGTTCGTGTGGGCACTGGTTTCGGCGCGGCTGCAGCAGGCGGACCTGACCGCTCCCATTGTGTTTACCGCTGTCGGCGCAGCCCTTGCCGGATCCGGGCTGGTCGACAGCGCCTCGCCCCCGGCAGGCCTGACCCCGGTAGTCGAGGTCACCCTGGTGTGGGTGCTCTTCTCCGACGCCGCCCGTCTGCCCCTCCAGCAGCTGCGCCGGGACGTGGGCCGCTATGTGCGGCTGCTGGGGGTCGGCCTGCCGCTGACGATCGTGTTCGGGTGGGCTCTGGCCGCCTGGTTCTTCCCGCAGCTTGGGCTCTGGCTGGCCCTCCTGGTCGGCGCGGCGCTGGCCCCCACCGACGCCGCCCTCGGAGTCCCCGTGGTGACGAATCCCGTGGTGCCGTCGCGGATCCGCCAGCTGATCACTGTCGAGAGCGGCCTCAACGACGGCATCGCCACCCCGGTAGTGATGCTCGCGATCGCCGGTGCAGCCGCCGCAGCAGGCCTGGAGAGCCCCGCCGCTCCCGGCAGCGCCGCCGTCGAGCTGTTAATCGGCGCCGGTGTCGGGGCAGCGGCAGGCGCCGCGGGCGGGTGGCTGCTGCAGCTGGCCCGCCGGCGGGGGACCGCCCTGGAGGACTTCGCCGGCATCGGGGTCCTCGCCCTGAGCCTGTTCGCCTACACCGCCGCCTTGGCCGTGGGCGGCAACGGGTTCGTCGCCGCCTTCTGCGGCGGCCTGGCGTTCGGCACCTGCGCCGGTCAGCGGGGGCCGGCCGAACTGGTCTTCGTCGAGCAGATGGGCGGACTGGTCTCACTGCTCGTCTGGCTGGCCTTCGGGGCCGTTGCCGTTCCGACCATGCTGGCGAACTTCGTCCCCCTGACTCTCGTGTACGCCGTGCTCAGCCTCACCGTGGTGCGCATGCTGCCGGTGGCACTGGCCTCGCTGGGCGCCGGCCTCGACCGGTCCACCGTCCTGTTTGTGGGCTGGTTCGGCCCGCGCGGCCTGGCCTCGCTCGTGTTCGCGCTGCTGGCGCTGGAAACCCTCGGACCTGGGTCAGATGAGGCGGTTGCCGTCATCACGGCCACCGTCCTGCTCAGCGTCCTGGCCCATGGATTCAGCGCCGCGCCGCTGGCCGCCCGCTATGGTCGCGCCGCCGCAGCAGCGGGACCGGAGCCCGGCGGACCGGTCCCGGTCACCCCTGCTCCGGCCCGGGGCCTGAGCCGCATGCACCTCCCCGTTCCGGGATTTCGGCCGAAGCGGACCCGCCCCTAGTCCCGGCAGACCACGCCCGCATCGGGCGGGGCTGCCGCATCGGGGCATAGATCCCATCTATGCGGAAGTCAATCATTATCTATTGGACTTGTGGCGCAGGTCTCATCAGACTGGGGGTAGCAGATCTCTCTTAACAGATCTTGGCCGGGCATACCCGCGTCCGGCCGTGTAGACCAAGGACGTTCACACCATGCACACTCAGCGAAAATGGGTCGTCATTCTTTGTTGGCTCACGGTCGTCTTCGAGGGCTTCGACCTCGTTGCCCTCGGCGCCTCCATCCCCACCCTGCTCGACACGAAGCACGCGGGCATCGACCCGGCCGGCGCCACCTTCGTCGCCACAATTTCCCTCGTCGGCGTGGGGATCGGCGCCGCCCTGATCGGTCCCATCTCGGACCGCTTCGGCCGGCGGCTGCCCCTGATTGTCTGCGTGGCCGTGTTCTCCGTCTTCACCTTGCTGTTCCCCCTGATGCCAACCGTGGCCCTGATGGGCATCCTCCGGCTTTTGGCCGGTCTCGGCCTGGGCGGCTGCATGCCCGTAGCCGTGACCGCCATGCAGGAAGCCGCTTCCAGCAACGGCAAGGCGCACTCCAGCACCCTGACCATGACCGGCTACCATGTCGGCGCCGTCGCCGCGTCACTGCTCGCACTGCTGGTCGGCCGCCAGTGGGAATGGCTCTTCTACGCAGGCGGCATTCTCGGCCTCCTCGCAGTTCCCCTCATGTGGGCCAAGCTGCCGGAAACGGCACCCGTCGCCGCGGCCTCGAAGACCGCCGGGGCGCCCAAGCACAAGGTCCGCGTCGGCAGCCTGCTCCGTCGGCCCTACTTGCGCATCACCCTGGGACTCTGGGTTGCAGCCTTCATGGGACTCATGCTGGTCTACGGCCTGAACACCTGGCTGCCGCAACTGATGCGGGGCGCCGGCTACAACGTCGCTGACTCCCTCAGCCTGCTCCTGGTCCTGAATGTCGGCGCAATCGCCGGCCTGCTGGTCGGGGGCCGGGTCGCGGACCTCCGGGGCGTCAAGGGAACGACGATGTTCTGGTTCGCCGCCGCCGCCGTGCTGCTGGCCCTGCTGAGCATTAAGATGGAAAACCAGCTTGTGCTCAACGGCGTTGTATTCGTCACCGGATTCTTTGTCTTTTGCGCCCAGGTGCTCGTCTACGGCTTCGTCGGCTACCTGTACCCGCGCCATATCGTCGCCTCCGGCATGGGCTTTGTCTCCGCCGTCGGTCGCCTCGGTGCGATCTCGGGTCCGTGGATCACCGGCCTGCTGGTGATTGCCGGCATCGCGTATCCCTTCAGCTTCTATGTCTTCGCGGCAGCGGCGTTGCTTGGGGTCGCGGCCGTGGCGGTCATCCCGAAGGTCAAGCGTGGAGCGCCGGAGGTTACGGATGAAACCTCCCTTGGGACCGGCAAGCCGGCGGGGATCGGCTGAGTCCATCAGCCAGAGCCCGGACAATTCCTTGCGCTACGGATCGGTGCCCGGCCCCGCCAAGCCGGTCCGGGCACCGTTGCCGGCTGCCCTACCCGTCCGCCTCTCCCAGTGCCCCGGCCACGAGATCCAGGAACCAGGCCGCGGCGCCGGTGGAGGAGACGGTGGCATCCCAGTACAGGGTCACCTCGAACTGAGGCATGTCGAACGGCAGCTCACGGATGGCGACGGGCCACCGCTCCGCCATCCTGGTTGCCATCTGCCGCGGCAGGATGGCAATCATGTCGCAGCCCACCACCACCTCGGCCAGGGCGGTGAAGTGCGGAACCCGCAATGCAATGATCCGCTCCACCTGCTGCTCCCGGATGGCCTGTTCCACCTGGTCGTGGCCTGCGGCGGGATCCATCGCCACATGCTTCAGGGCCAGGAAATCATCCCAGGCGATTCGCGGACCGGCAGCCGCCGCACCCTGCGGCAGGACACATACGTAGCGCTCGTCGGCCACGATGGTGCGGCGTCCGGATACCTCCAGCGGAACGCTCGCGATGGCGCCGTCGATCTCGCCGTGGGCAAGCCAGCTCTGGACCTGGGAAATCTGCATCGGGACCACTTCAAGACTGGCTCCGGGGGCCCGAACCGCCAGCTGCTTCATGATCCGCGGCAGGAAGGCATTCTCGCCGATGTCCGTCAGGCACAGGCGGAATGTCCTGCTCGTGCGGGACGGATCAAAGACACGGTCCGCGTCCACGGCGTCGTCGACGGCGAGCACGGCCTTGCGGAACACGGCAGCCAACGCCGAGGCACGCACTGTCGGCTCATACCCGGCCGGGCCGCGGACAAACAGCGGATCGTTCAGGGCCCGCCGCAGCCTGCCGAGGGCATGGCTGACAGTGGGCTGCGTCAGGGACAGTTCCTGCGCCGCGCGGGTCACCGAACGGTGGTCATAAATGCTCAGGAAGGTTCGGATCAGGTTCAGGTCAAGACTCACCCGGCCATCATAGACATTTTCTATGGAAGAGGGCTGATTTATTTATTTGTCGACATAGGAGTTGGCGTCTTAGCTTTAGAGGACCAGCAGCTCCGGATAGGAAAGTATCACCATGACCACTGTCAATGACGCCACGTACAAGCTCTTGCGTCAGCATGGACTGACGACAATTTTTGGCAATCCCGGCTCAAACGAGCTGCCGTTCCTCGCGGCCATGCCGAAGGATTTCCGTTATGTCCTGGGCCTCCACGAAGGCGTTGTGGCCGGAATGGCGGACGGCTACGCCCAAGCCACCCGCCGCCCCGCCCTGGTCAACCTGCACGCCGCCTCGGGATCGGGCAACGCCATGGGTGCACTCACGAATGCCTGGTACTCGCACACCCCGCTGGTGATCACCGCCGGCCAGCAGGTCCGCGCCACGATTGGCCAGGAGGTCATGCTGTCCAATGTGGACGCCGCCTCGCTGCCCCGCCCGCTCGTGAAATGGAGCGCCGAGCCGGCCTCGCCCCACGACGTCGTCCGCACCATCGGCCAGGCCATCCATACCGCAGCCCTCGAGCCTTCCGGGCCCGTCTACGTGTCCATCCCGTACGACGATTGGGCACAGGAAACCGGGCCGGAGGAGGAGCACCTGGCCGCGCGCACGGTCGAACACGCCGGCGAGCTTTCCGACGGCCAGCTCGCGGACCTGGTGGCCGCCCTTGACGCGGCAGAGCACCCCGTGCTGGTCCTGGGACCCGACGTCGACTCCGCCAGGGGGAACGCCGACGCCGTCACGCTCGCCGAGCGCCTCGGCGCCCCGGTCTGGGTGGCACCGTCCGCCCCCCGCTGCCCTTTCCCGACTACACACGCCGCGTTCCGTGGCGTGCTGCCCGCCTCCGTTGAGGGCATCACCCGCCTGCTGGCCGGGCATGACCTGATCCTGGTGGTCGGCGCCCCGGTGTTCCGCTACCACCAGTACGAGCCCGGAAACTACCTTCCGGCGGGTGCGTCCCTGCTGCAGATCACCTGCGATCCGGGAGAGGCGGCCCGCGCACCGATGGGCCGCGCACTGGTGGCCTCGATCGGTCCGGCACTGCGCCGTCTGGCCGCGGCGGTGACGTCCCGCGGTGTGCAGGTGCCGCCGCGCGCGCGGCCGGAGCTCCCGGCGCTGTCAGTGCAGGGGCCGGGGGAAGGAAGCGGGCTGGCCCCGGAGTCCGTCTTCGCGCTCATCAACGAGCTCGCCCCCGAAGACGCCATCTACGTGAACGAGACGACGTCGACGGTCGGCGCCTTCTGGGACCGGATGGACATGCGCCACCCCGGCAGCTACTACTTTCCGGCCTCCGGCGGGCTCGGGTTCGGCATGCCGGCCGCGGTCGGAGTCCAGCTCGCCGAGCCGGGCCGCCGCGTGGTGGCCTTCATCGGTGACGGCTCAGCGAACTACGGCATCACGGCCCTGTGGACAGCGGCCCAGTACAGGGTCCCCGTGGTGTTCGTGATCCTGAACAACGGCACCTACGGCGCCCTGCGCGGCTTCGCGGCCAAACTCGATGCCCTCGACGCGCCCGGCCTCGACGTGCCCGGGATCGATTTCGTCTCCCTCGCCGCCGGGTACGGCGTGGACGCGGACCGGGCCGCCTCGCTGGAGACGCTGCGCGACTGCTTCGCCAAGGCGCTCGCCTCCGAGGGGCCGACCCTGATCGAAGTCCCCATCACCACCGTCTCCCCGTTCTGAACCGAACCCAGCTCGGCCGACGTCGGCGGGTTGGCGCCGGGCCGGGAACAGGTGATTGCCGCGGCCCGGTTGGCGTAGGCGGCCAGGGCGTGCAGTTCCTCCGGGGTGAGGTCCTGCAGGCGTGCCCGTGCGGGGGCGCCCAGCGCGCCGAGCTGCGCCAGTCCGGAGATCAGGGCTGCCATGAAGGAGTCCCCCGCCCCGACGGTGTCCGCCACCGAGACGGATTCACCCGGCAGTTCCACCCGGCCCCGCCGGGTGATGATGACCGGCCCGTCCGCGCCGCGCGTCAGTGCCACCAGCGCCGGTCCAAGTTTCAGCCACGCCGCCATCGACTCCTCCGGCGTCCGCCCGGGGTAGAGCCAGCGCAGGTCCTCGTCGCTGGCCTTGACGATGTCACTGGCGGCCACAAAGTCTTCGGCCTGGTCCCGGGCCACGGCCGCGTCCCGGCTGATCGCCGGCCGGCAGTTGGGGTCAAAGCTGACCGTGGCGTGCGGGCGAGCCGCCTCGATCAGCCGCCGTACCGACTTGTTGCCCGGGGCCAGGACGGCGGCGATGGATCCGGTGTGGACATGCCGCGAGCCCTCCACCGCTGCCTGAGCCTGGACGGAAGCGCCGTCGAGATCCCAGCTGATGGCGAACGTATAGTCAGCGGCCCCGGTGGTGTCCAGGGACGCCACCGCGCTCGAGGTCGGCAGGGAGCCGCCGGCCGTGGCATCCACACCGTTGCTGTGCAGATGGTCCGCGATCATCCGCCCGTAAGGGTCGTCCGCGAAGTGGGTGATGAGTCTAGTCCGGAGGTCCAGACGGGAGCAGCCGACGGCAACGTTGAGGGGGCTGCCACCCGGGTGCGCCTCGGGCGTGGCGGTTCCCCGCCGCGGGTCATCGATGATGTCAACGAGGGACTCGCCGATCACGGTGACCCAGGGCCCGTCGTCTGAGCGGCCCGGTTGGGGACCGGTCTCTTGTGCTGGCATGGCAGCTCCTTGCAGGTGGATGGTGAACGTGGACTGGCCGGGCGACCGCGTGGCTCAGCGGCCCGGGTAGACGACGGCCTTGAGCTGGCCGGCCTGCTTTCCCGCTTTGAGCGCCTCTTCGGAGTCTGCCAGGGCGAACCTTCCGGTCACCAGGACGTCCAGATCCACTTTCCCGTCGGCGATCAGCTGGATGGCGAGCGGCCAGGTGTTGGTGTAGCGGAAGACACCGGAGAGCCAGATCTCCCGGTTCTGGATGTAGGAGACGGGGAGTTCGACGTCGTCGGCCCCGAGCCCCACCAGGATGACCCGGCCGGCCGGTCCCACGGCTTTGATCCCGGACCGGACGGCCTGCGGGGCGCCGGAGGCGTCAATGAACGCATCGACGTCGAGCCCTTCGGCGCTGTCCGTCCGGGCGTTCAGGGCATGCGTGGCACCGTTTTCGAGGGCGAACGCCAGCCGGTCGTCCGCGATGTCCGTGATGTAGATTTCGGTGGCGCCGTAGGCGCGGGCGGCTTGGGCGGCGATGATACCGATGGGGCCGGCTCCGGCGATCAGGACCCGGCTGCCGGGCGTGATCTGGGCGCGTTCGCAGGCCCAGAGCCCGACAGAGAGCGGTTCGATGAGGGCGGCCGCCTCGTCGCTGACGGTGTCCGGGATGTCGTAGGCGAAGTCGCCCTGGATGGTGACGTATTCGGCGAAGGCGCCGTCGATCGGCGGGGTGGCGTAGAACTCGATGTCGGGGCACAGGTTGTACCGTCCGGCTTTGCACTGCTTGCAGGTGCGGCAGGGCCGCTGGGGCTCGACGGCGACCCGCCGGCCGATGCGGGC
>DASWAW010000428.1:0-11192 GCA_036390955.1 Arthrobacter sp. | reverse complement strand
GGCTCCTGGCCTACCGGGACACCGACCGCTTTGTCACCGCCAGGACCGGCCTGATCCCGCTCAGCGTCTCCGCCGACCGGCTGGCCCACCCGGCGATGCGCTGCGCTGTGATCCAGGCAAAGATCGCGCGGGAGTACGGGCGGCAGGCGAGGGACGGCAGCGGCCGGCTGGCCGAGGTCTATCCGGCGGCTTCGCTGAAGTCCTGGGGTCTGCTGGCCCGCGGCTACAAGGGGCCGGGCGGCACGGAAACGGAGCGGCTGGCCCTGCTCCTGGACGCGTTGCGGAAGGCAGCACCCTGGCTGGACCTGGCCGGATTTGAGGACCGGCTGGCCGGCTCGGATGATATGTTCGACGCGCTCATCGCCGCCCTCACGGCCCGGGCCGTTGCCCTCGGAAGGACCGTCCGCCCCGGCGAGGGCCAGGCCGGGGCGGCCCGGACCGAAGGCTGGATCCATCTGCCCACCGGAGGGCTGGCTGAGCTCACCGGCACCCGGCCCTAGCTCAGAGGCGGCGGCTGGCGGGGGCGGCTGGCGCTGGCGGGGCGGCCGCTGGCGGTGGCGGGGCTACTCCTGGCCGAGGGTCCAGCCGCTGATTTCCTTCGAGTCCTCGCCGTGGTCCCGGGTCTGGTTATGGGCCCGGATCCGGCTGTCCTGCAGCGCCTGCCGCAGCAGCGAGTGCTTCTCCGCCAGCCCCGGCACCCGGTCGATCGCATCGATGGCGAGCTGGAAGCGGTCAATTCCGTTAAGCATGGCCATATCGAAGGCGGTCGTGGTGGTGCCCTCCTCCTTGTAGCCGCGGACATGCAGCCCCTCCTGGTTGGTCCGCCGGTATGCCAGCCGGTGGATCAGGGCCGGATAGCCGTGGTACGCGAAAATGATGGGCTTATCCGCCGTGAAGATCCCGTCGAAGTCCCGCGACGTCAGGCCGTGCGGATGTTCGGTGGCGTCCTGGAGGCGCATCAGGTCCACCACGTTGACCACGCGGATCTTCAGCCCGGGGGCACCGGCCTTGAGCAGTTCCGCTGCGGCGACCGTCTCGACCGTCGGCACGTCACCGGCACAGGCCAGCACGACGTCGGGTTCCTCGCCCGGGACTTCGGACCCGGCGAACTCCCAGATCCCCAGGCCGCGCTGGCAGTGGTGCGCGGCCTCGGCGGGGCCAAGCCAGGTCGGTGAGGGCTGCTTGCCGCTGACGACAATGTTGACGTAGTCCCTCGAGCCGAGGCAGTGCTCCATGACCGAGAGCAGTGTGTTCGCGTCCGGGGGCAGGTAGACCCGGATGACCTCGGCTTTTTTGTTCACGGCGTGGTCGATGAAGCCGGGGTCCTGGTGCGAGAAGCCGTTGTGGTCCTGCTGCCAGACGTGCGAGGACAGCAGGTAGTTGAGCGAGGCGACCGGCCGGCGCCAGGCAAGTTCCCGGTGCACCTTGAGCCACTTGGCGTGCTGGTTGAACATGGAGTCCACGATGTGGATGAACGCCTCATAGCAGCTGAAGACGCCGTGCCGACCGGTCAGCAGGTATCCCTCCAGCCAGCCCTGGCAGAGGTGTTCGCTGAGCACCTCCATGACCCGTCCGGCACGGGCAAGATGCTCATCGAGTTCCTCGATCCGGTACTGCCACACCTTGTCCGTGACCTCGTAGACGTCCTGCAGGCGGTTGGACGCTGTCTCGTCCGGGCCGAACAGCCGGAACGTCTCAGGATTCTGGCTGATCACATCCCGGAGCCAGGACCCCAGCGTGATCATGGCGCTCACCCGCTCGACCCCCGGGTGCGCGACCGGGACGGCATGGTCCTCGTACTTCGGCAATTTGAGGTCCCGCAGCAGGACGCCGCCGTTCGCGTAGGGCGTGGCGCTCATCCGGAGTGCGCCCTCGGGGGCGTTCGCCGCGACGTCCGGCCGCAGGCGCCCGGCGTCGTCGAAGAGTTCGCCGGGACGGTACGATTCGAGCCACTCCCCCAGCTGCGCCAGATGCTCCGCGTTGGTGCGCACCTCGGACAGCGGCACCTGATGGCTCCGCCAGGTGCCTTCCACCTGCAGTCCGTCCACCATCCGGGGCCCGGTCCAGCCCTTGGGCGAACGCAGCACGATCATGGGCCAGCGGGCGGCGGGGGCGTCGCCGGCCGTTCCTTCGTTGCCGCGCGGGCCGGCAGCGCCCCGGCGCGCCGCCTGAATGGCCCGGATCTCAGCCAGGCAGTCATCCAGCACGGCGGCGAAGTCCCGGTGCGCGGCCGCGGTGTCGTCCGGATGGCCCACGGTCACGAAGTGCGGCTCGTGCCCGTAGCCGCGAAGCAGCTGCTCCAGCTGGGTTTCGGGCATGCGGGCCAGGATGGTGGGGTTGGCGATCTTGTAGCCGTTCAGGTGCAGAATGGGCAGCACCGCGCCGTCATGCACCGGGTCCAGGAAGTTGTGGGAGTGCCAGCTCGCGGCCAGTGGCCCGGTTTCGGCCTCGCCGTCACCGATCACGACGGCGGTGATCAGCTCCGGATTGTCGAAGACGGAGCCGTAGGCGTGCGCCAGGGAATAGCCGAGCTCCCCGCCCTCGCTGATGGAGCCCGGGGTTTCCGGGGCGGCGTGGCTGGGGATCCCGCCCGGGTAGGAGAACTGCCGGAAGAGCTCAGCCATGCCCGGCTCGTCGTCGCCGACATTGCTGTAGATCTCTGAGTAGGTCCCCTCAAGCCAGGCGTTCGCCACCACGGCCGGCCCGCCGTGGCCGGGTCCGGCAATAAACAGCATGCTCTGACGGTCCCGGCGGATGGCCCGGTTCAGGTGGGCGTAGACGAAGTTCAGTCCGGGGGTGGTGCCCCAGTGGCCCAGCAGCCTGGACTTGGTGTTGCCTGCACTGAGGGGTTCCCGCAGCAGCGGGTTGGAGCGCAGATAGATCTGCCCCACGGACAGGTAGTTCGCGGCCCGCCACCAGCGGTCCACGAGCTCCAGTTCACCGTCACCATCAAACCCCCGCGGGGCGCTTTCGGGCTGCGCCTCGAAAACCTGGTCCGGGGTGCTGCTGACGGTGGGATCGGCATCGGTGTTCAGGTCGCTGGTCAAGGGAATCCTCACTTCACGGGGGCCACGGGCGGCACGCAACCTCCATCGCAACACGTCCCCGGACCGGGCACAACCCCGCGGACAGGGGTGTCCCGGGACGGCTCTTGCCAGCCCCTTGGCACCGGGTAGTGTGGATCCAGAATGTTCACGCTGACCATCAACCAAACAGACAGCCGGCGCGACGGCGACTGCGTGCCGCAGCTCCTGAAGGACCTGCGGCACATCCCGGCGCGCCTCGATTTCGACCGCTCGGTGGAGGACGAGGTCCAGGGCATTGTGGACTCTCCCCGGCAGGCGGTGGATGCGGCGATGATCGCGCTGCGGACCGGCAGCTGGTATGTCGGCATCGGCGTCGGACCGGTCAATGAACCCCTGCCGAACCAGATCAAGGACGCCACCGGACACGGGCTGATTTATGCCCGCCGGGCCGTCGACCGGCTGCGCAACGGCAAGGACCGGATCCCGGTCGCCGTGGAGGGCCCGCTGGCGGACCTCGCCGCGGAGTCCGAGGCCGTGCTGCGGCTGCTGGGGCACATCGTGCACGACCGCAGCCCCGCGGAATGGCGGGTCCTGGACCTGCTGACCCCCGGCGTCCGCGGACAGCAGAAGGCGGTGGCCGAGGAACTCGGAATCACCACCCAGGCGGTCAGCAAGGCCGTCGCCCGGGCGCAGTGGAACGAGGAACACGCGGCACGGCCCGCCGCCGCCAGGCTGCTGGGCCTGATCCTCGAGGTGCGCTGACCGCGCACCCGCGTCGTTATATGCGCACCCGCGTCGTTATATGCGCACCGCGTCGTTATATGCGCACCGCGTCGTTAAAGCAGCAGGCTGCGCAGCACGTGGGCGGCGCCGTCGTCGAACACGGAGTGGGTGACCTCGTTCGCGGCGGCGATGACTTCCTCAGGTGCCTGGCCCATGGCCACACCGCGGGCAGCCCAGGTGAGCATCTCGATGTCGTTGCGGCCGTCGCCGACGGCGATGGTGCGGTGCGCCTCAATCTCCAGCCGGCCGCGGAGGTGCTCCAGGGCGCTGGCCTTCGTGACACCGGCGGCGGCAATGTCCAGCCACGCCGTCCAGCCCACCGAGTAGGTCACGCCGGCCAGGCCGATGTGCCGGATCGCCGCGTTGAACTCCTCGGGCGTGTTCTCGGCGCTGAATACCACCACGCGCACCGCGGTGGCGGCCAGCATCGTCTGGAAGTCGACGCCGATGGCCTCCACGCCGAAGCTCGCGTCCTGGAAACGCTCGGTGGAGAGGAAGTTTCCGTCCTCGTCCTCCAGGGCGTACTTGGCCGAGGGCAGCCGCTTGCGCAGTGCGCGGAGTGCGGGGCCCGGGTCGAAGGTGGCCTTGTGCACGATCTCATAGCCCTCGGAGAGGCTGGAGTCGAGGCGCAGGGTGACGCCGCCGTTGGAGCACACGGCATAGCCGTTTTCGATCCCGATGTGCTCGATGATCGGCAGCGTCGCATTCAGCGAGCGGCCGGTCGCGATGGTGACGTGGTGTCCTGCAGCCACGACGTCCCGGGCGGCTTCGCGGACGGGAACAGACATGTGCCCGTCGTGGTCCACGAGGGTGCCGTCGACGTCGAGCGCGACCATCAGCTTGTGGGCTGTGCTGATCTTGTTGTTCTGGTTGTTCTGGTTGTTCTGGTTGTTGTCTCGCCGGTCATCGTTGCCAGCGACTGAGGTTTCAGTCAATGTTGTCATCTCACAAGTAGAGCAGACACCCCCGACGGCCGCTAGGACGCAGGCCACAGCACGCGGTGAACCCGGGGTGAATAGCTGTTGACGCCCATGTTCCCCGCCGCTGCGCAACCGGTCCCCCGGCGCCGGCATTCCGGCCTCGCGGGGTCGGCGGCGCAGCGCGGGAAGCGTTGCGCGTCGCGGACGGGGGTCAGATGAGCGGGAAGACCGTCATGCCGCCGAGGTACTTCTGCAGTGCCTTCGGGATGTTGACGGAGCCGTCCGGGTTCTGGTGGTGCTCCAGGATGGCCACGATCCAGCGGGTGGTGGCCAGGGTGCCGTTGAGTGTGGCGACGGCGCGGGTGCCCTTGGGTGCCCCGTCCTCGTTCAGCACCCGCTCGCGGATGTTCAACCGGCGGGCCTGGAACGTGGTGCAGTTGGAGGTCGAGGTGAGCTCGCGGTAGGCGCCCTGCGTCGGAACCCACGCCTCGCAGTCGAACTTGCGGGCGGCGGAGTTGCCGAGGTCGCCGGCGGCCGTGTCAATCACCCGGTACGGCAGCTCACACTTGGCCAGCATCTCCTCTTCCCAGGCCAGCAGCCGGGCGTGCTCGGCCGCAGCCTCCTCGACCGTGGTGTAGACGAACATTTCCACCTTGTTGAACTGGTGGACCCGGATGATGCCGCGGGTGTCCTTGCCGTGCGAGCCGGCCTCGCGGCGGTAGCAGGAGCTCTGCCCGGCGTAGCGGATCGGGCCGGCGGAGAAGTCCAGGATCTCGTCCGCGTGGTAGCCGGCGAGGGCCACCTCCGAGGTGCCCACGAGGTAGAGGTCGTCCTCGGCGAGGCGGTAGATCTCGGCGTCGTGCTTGACGTCGAACCCGGTGCCCTGCATGGTTTCCGGGCGCACCAGCGTCGGGGTGATCATCGGCACGAAGCCGGCGTCGATGGCCTGCTCCATGGCCATCTGCAGGAGCGCCATCTCCAGCCGGGCCCCGGCGCCGCGCAGGAAGTAGAAGCGTGAACCGGACACCTTGGCGCCGCGCTCCATGTCGATGGCGCCGATCAGCTCACCGATTTCCAGGTGGTCCCTGGGTTCGAAGTCGGTGAATTCGCGGGGCGTGCCGACGGTCTTGACCACGATGTAGTCGTCTTCGCCGCCCTCGGGGACGCCGTCGACGATGAGGTTGGGGATGCCGCGCAGCAGTTCCTCATGGGTGGCCTGGGCGACGTCGGCCTCGGCGGAGGCGGCCTTGACCTGGCCCGCGAGGATCTTGACCTCGGCCAGCAGGGCCTGCTTCTCCTCGCCCTTGGCCTGCGCCACCCTCTTGCCGAAGGCATTCTGCTCGGCTCGCAGGTTTTCGAAGCGGATCAGGGCGGCGCGACGGGCCGAGTCCGCGACGATGATTGCGTCCACCACGGACTCATCGGCGCCGCGGGCGCGCTGGCTGGCCCGGAACTTATCCGGATTTTCGCTGAGGTCTTTTACGTCGATCACCTGACAAGAGTAACCAATCCAGTCAGCATTACCGGGCAATCATCGGGCAATCAGGGCCCCGGCCACCGGCGGGATAGTGTTGGAGCACAATGCGCGACTGGATGCTCTACCTCGTCATCGCTGGAGTCGTGGCGTTTGCCGTCTCCAGTTGGTGGGGGGTGCGCAAGCTGAGGGCAAGGCACACGCGCAGCGCCGTGTGGGAGGAAACGCACAGTCCGGGCCTGGGCCAGCAAAAGGTGGCGGTGGTGATGAACCCCATCAAGTCCAGGTCCGATGAGGCCCGCACCCTGATTGAAGACGCCTGTGCCGCGGCGGGCTGGGTGCCGCCGCGGTTCTTCGACACCACCGCCGAGGACCCCGGATTCTCCCAGGCGCGCGCCGCCGTCGAGTACGGCGCCGACGTCGTCCTTGTGGGCGGCGGTGACGGCACGGTCCGGGTGGTGGCTGACATTCTCGCCGGCACCGACACCGCCATGGGCCTGATCCCGCTCGGCACCGGCAACCTGCTGGCCCGCAACATCCACCTGGATGTCGGTGACCTGCACGGAAGTGTCCAGACCGCCCTGTTCGGGCACCAGCGCTTCATCGATACGGCGCGGATGAGGGTGGAGAACTCCCGGACCAACGAGGCCGCGGAACACACCTTCCTGGTCATTGCCGGCATCGGCATGGACGCCGAAGTTGTGGGCGACACCAACGACGGTCTCAAAAAGGCTGTGGGCTGGCTGGCCTACACCGAGGCCGGCGTGCGGCACCTCCCCGGCCGCCGCAAGAAGGTGTCCATCTCGCTGGATGACCAGCCGGAACAAAGCCGGAAGATCCGCAGCGTGCTGTTCGCGAACTGCGGCCTGATCCCCGGCGGAATCGACTTCATCCCCCAGGCCATGATCGATGACGGCATGCTGGACGTCGTCGTGATGAGTCCGCGCAGCGCGATCGGCTGGCTGGCGATGTACTGGAAGATCGTGCTGAAGCACAAAAGAAACCTGCCGGTGATGACGTATTACCGTTCCGGCAAGATCACCATCCGCTGCGCGGAGCCGATGCCCACACAGGTCGACGGCGATCCCACCGGCCAGGCCACGAAAGTCACCGTGCAGGTGGCCCCCGGCTCGCTGCTCGTCCGGGTCAGGGAAGGCACCGAGGGGGACTAGGCGCTGGCTTCCTTCTTGGAATCGGCGATCTTCTTCGCTTCCGCGGCGGCCTTCGCGGCGCGCGCTTCGGACTGCTCGCGGATCATGGCCTGCTCCTCTTCGAAGCGCAGCCGGTCCGCACGGTCGGCGTCGTCGCCGTCCCAGTCCTGGTTGTCAGCGGTCGGTTTGGGATTCACGATCATTCCCTGGCCGTCATTTTCAAGGCTGGTATCTGCCATGACCTGCTCCCTCGGTAGAGGACTTCCCCAATATGGATCAGGCAAGCATACGCACAGTTTCATAGGGGCGGAAGTGCCGGATGAGGCATTTGTCTACGCTGTGGGCGAAGCCTTGGACGTATATTCCGGCACCACGGATGCCCCGGACAGTATGTCTTTGACCCAGGCATGCGCCGCCCGGAATGCCTGGTCCGAGGTGTGCGGTTCCACGATGGTCCGGTGCCCGTCGGCGCGGCCGTAGGAACCCAGGAAGCGGGTGGCCGGGCTGATCCGGTGCAGGCCGGCCAGGGCGTCGGCCATGCGGGCGTCGGCGACATGGCCGTCCGCGTCGATGCTGAAGAAATAGTGCCCCAGGTACTGGCCGGTGGGCCGGGACTCAATCCGGCTCAGGTTCACACCCCGGGTGGCGAACTGGTCAAGGATCTCCATCAGGGCGCCGGGGCGGTCTTCCGGCAGCGGAACCACCACCGTGGTCTTGTCAGCGCCGGTGGGCTCCGGCAGTTCGCCGGGCCGGCCAACGAGCACAAACCGCGTGACCGCGCCGGGGTTGTCGCCGATGTTCTCCGCCAGCACCACGAGTCCGGGCTGCTCGGTGGCCACAATCGGGGCGCAGATGGCCGCGTCGTAGTGGATGTCGCCCTCCAGCAGTCCCATCGCCGCCGCGGCCGTCGAGGACCCCGGGATATATTCCGCGTTCGGAATTGTATTGTCGGCCCAGAGCCGGCACTGGGCCCAGGCGTGGCTGTGGGTGGAGATCCGGCGGATGTCCTCAATCCGGGTCCCGGGCCGGGCCACCAGCACGAAGCTGATCGGCACGAGGGCCTCGCGCAGGATCCGCAGTTCCTGCCCTGAGGCGATGGCATCCAGGGTGGCGGTGACGCCGCCCTCCACGGAGTTTTCGATCGGCACCATGGCCGCGTCTGCCGAGCCGTCGCGGACCTTGTCCAGCGCCGTGTTGACGTTGGACGACGGAATGCGGATGGCCCCCGCCGCATCGGGAACCTGCATCAGGGCCGCCTCGGTGAAGGTGCCCGCGGGTCCGAGGAAGGTGTACGTGACAGGTGATGCGGGCATCGGCGCTACTTTCTTCAACTACAGGATGACGGGCTTGAGTCCGTTGTCGGACACCAGCGGCATTCCGGCTATCAGCCACTGGTCCATGCCGCCGGCTACGTTCAGGGCGGAATACCCCTGCCCGGAGAGCCACTGGGCCGCACGGAAGGACCGGCCCCCGGTGCGGCAGATGACGTAGAGGTCCTCGTCCGGATCGAGTTCCTCGAGCCGGGCCGGGAGCTGGTCCAGGGGGATGTGCAGCGCCCCGGTGGCGTGGCCTGCGACCCACTCATAATCGTCGCGGACGTCCAGGATCGTGGCCCCTTCAGGGATGCCGGACACGGTCACGGTGTCAAAGTCGCTCATAGTCGTCCCTTCCGCGGAATGCATGGTCTGCCTCCAGCGTATCCTCAGCCACCGGCGCCACACCCCTACCCGGCAGCACGTTACGCTTCTGGCATGGTGCAAAGGAGATCCACGGCAGCGGACCGGCCCCCGATTCCGGCGCTTCCCCGCCCCTCCCCCCACGGGACATGCCCTCCCCCTGCCGCCACGACTGGACATAATCCCACCATGTCCATCCGCCCGCACCACCACTGGACATGGCCCCCGGACGGCGGCGCCTCCACCCACCGGACATGCCCTCCCCCCGCCGCCACGACGGGACATAATCCCACCATGTCCACCCGCCTGCGCCACCACTGGGCATGTCCCGCGGGTGGGACGGCCGGGGGAACGGGGCCGCGTCACCTTGGCTGAGATCCATGAACTCTCCGCCGTGGAGCTGCGCGACGCCCTGCGCTCCGGTGAGCTGTCCTCGCGGCAGGCCACGGAGCATTTCCTGGACCGCATCGCCGCCGAAAACCGGCACCTGGGCGCGTTTATCACCGTCACCGCGGAGCAGGCCCTGCTGGACGCGGCCGCAGCGGACGAGTCCCACGTCCGGGCCGGACGGGACGGGGCCGGGCCGGCGCTGCTGCACGGCATGCCGGTGGCCTTCAAGGACCTGACGGACGTCGCCGGAGTCGTGACCACCCACGGCAGCGCCGCCCTGGACCACAAACCGGCCCTGGCCGACAGCGCGATTGTCGCGACGCTCAAAAGTGCGGGCGTGGTCTCGCTGGGCAAGACCCAGGTTCCGGAGTTCGGTCTGACCGCGTACAGCGAGAACCGGATCGCGCCGCCCTCCCGCAACCCGCACGCACTGAGCCGCAGCTCGGGAGGCTCCTCCGGCGGCAGCGCCGCGGCGGTGGCCGCCGGAATGGTGCCCTTTGCCCCCGGCTCCGACGGCGGCGGATCGGTCCGCATCCCGGCCGCCGCCTGCGGACTCGTGGGCCTGAAACCCGGCCGCGGGCTGGCTCCCGCGGGTGAAAGCACCGGCGACCCCGCGGGACTGGTGGTGTCCGGTCCGATGGCCCGCTCCGCGGCGGACGCGGCCCTGCTGCTCGACGCACTGGTACCAGCTGCGCAGGCGGCCGGCCCGGCGGGCGCCGGCACCTCCGGGGTTCCGGCTCCCGGCTACCTGCAGCTCGCCCGGCAGGACCCGCCCAGGCTGCGGATCGGGGTGAGCCTGGACAGCCCGTGGCAGATGATCTTCCCCTTCACCCCGGCCCCCGAGGCCCTCGACGCCCTCACCGAAGGCATCCGGCGGCTGGAGGCAGCCGGCCACGAAACCTCGGAAGCCTCCATCCGCTATGACAACCGCTACCCGGCCGCGTTCACCACGGCCTGGACCGCCGCCGTCGGGGACGCCCGGATCGTCCCCCAGCGCGAGGCGCTCCTGACCCCGCTGACCCGGACCTTCCGGCGCCGCGCGCAGCAGCGCGGACCGGCGCAGCTCGCCGAGTCGCTCCGGTTCCTGCGCCTGTTCCGGCGGGACACCATCGCCCAGTACGCCGCCTGGGATCTGATCCTGATGCCCGCGCTGGCCCAGACGCCCCGCCCGGTGGGCTGGTTCACCGGGGCGTCCCACGGCGACGGCTACTGGCCGGCAGCCGAATGGACGGGGGACGCCGACGGCGACTACCGCAAGCAGTGCGAGTACGCGCCCTGGTCTTCGATGGTGAACGTGTGCGGGCTGCCCGCGATCAGCATCCCGGTGCACTGGACCGGCGGGGCCAAGGGGGCCGGGCTGCCGATGGGCATCCAGCTGATCGGGCCGATGGGTTCCGAGGCGCTGCTGCTGCAGCTGGCCGTGCAGCTGGGGTGCTAGCCCCGCGACCCGCCGCATGCGGGTGCTTTCACGCTCGGCTGCGGCTACGGTTTAGCTGAGCAAGGTCAGGACATGTCCAGTCTGGAAACTTCCCACGAGAGGGATCAATGAAGATCACCGGTGCAGTGCTTGAGGAAATCGGCCGCCCCCGCCCGTATGCGGACTCCAAGCCCATCAGCATCTCCGAGCTGGATCTGGAAGGTCCGGGACCCACGGAGATTCTGGTGCGGATCGAGGCCGCCGGCATCTGCCACTCGGACCTCAGTGTGGTGGACGGCAACCGGGTGCGTCCGGTGCCGATGCTGCTGGGGCATGAGGCTGCCGGACGCGTCGT
>DASWAW010000427.1:0-12781 GCA_036390955.1 Arthrobacter sp. | reverse complement strand
GTACGTGCTTGTTGGCGGAGCTGTCCGGACGGTAGGTCGACTCGCCCGGCATAGGCGTTGGGGACGAGGAAAGCGCCGGAGGACATGTCCTCCGGCGCTTTCCTTCTACCCTTGCCGACGCACTCAGGAGAGGAGCGCCTGCACAGCGACGTAGGCGGCGATCACCAGGACCAGGATGCCAAAGCCGCGCTTGAGCGCCTTGTCCGGAATCCTGCTGCCGAGCCGCCCGGCCGCGAGCGAGGCGACCATCGCGGTTCCGGCGAAGGCCGCCGTCACGGCCCAGTCGATCTGCAGGTCGCCCAGGTGGGCCGCGAAGCCGGCGGCGGAGTTGATGACGATGATCACCAGCGAAGTCCCCACGGTCAGCGCCATCGGGAGCCCGAGAACCAGGGTGAGCGCCGGAACGATCAGGAAGCCGCCTCCGACGCCGAGCAAGCCGGTCAGGAACCCGACGACGGCGCCGGTAGCGATTGCCTTGGGGAGGCAGCTGCGCCAGTTAACCCCGCCTCCGGGCAGCGCGCAGGCGCCTCCCGCAGACGTGGAAGGCATCAGCATCCGGATGCCTGCAAAGACCATAATCGCAGCAAAAGCCAGCAGCAGGATCTTCGGGTCCAGGAGCCTGTTCACCATCGCGCCGAGGTAGGCGGTCACGGTGCCAGCGGCGCCGATGATCAGCGCCAGTCTCCAATTCACTCCGGTCCGCAGCCGAGGCAGCACCGCGACGGCGGAGGAAGCGCCGACGACGACCAGCGACGTCGGGATGGCCGCGGCAAGCGGCAGCCCCACGCCATAGACCAGGGCGGGGACGGCAAGAATTGATCCGCCGCCTCCAACCAGGCCCAGCAAGCCGCCGACGATCAGCCCGAACGCCGCCGCGGAGAGGATCATGCCCGGGCGTCCAGGCTCTGCAGGGCCTGGTGCGCGGTGGGCTCGTTGGCGGAGCGGTTCCACGGCATCTTGGAGAGCATCTGGCCCATGGCACAGCTGTTGGTGGCCGCGGAGAACGTCAGTCCGGCGCCAATGCCGCCGGCGATCAGTCCCAGCTTGGGCGAGATGAACTTGCTGCCGAGCATGCCGGCGAGGACAAGGGAGCCGGCGGTCATCCGGACCTGGCGTTCCAGGGCCCAGGCGCCGCGGCCGCGGACCACGTTTCCACCGGCGGCCGCGTAGGCGGGGACTCCCCCGGACAGGACACTGGCACTGGCAAGGCCGACGGAGTCCAGGTGCTTGCGGGCCTGCTCGGCCCGGTTGCCCGACTGGCAGACCAGGACCACGCGGGTGCCCATTTTTGCCGCGAATTCTTCAGTGTGCTCACTGAGCATCGGCAGCGGCACGTGGTAGGAACCCTTGATGTGCATGGAATCGAACTCTGCGCCGCTGCGCACGTCAATGACCATCAGATCGTCGTGGTTGTCTTCCCAGGCCTTCAGGGTCGAGGCATCGATGGACTTAGGAGCGGAATCAACGGCGTTGGTTGTGTTTAAGGAAGTCATGATCTCTTTCGGTATATCTTGGAACATTTCGGCTGGCGGCCCCGCGTTTGCGGGAAGCCGCCGTCCACCGCCCGGTTGGCCGTGTTGTGGACAGACTCAGGGCAGTTGGAAGCCCGGGCGGCACTTGGGGCATGCCGCCCGGGCGGTCTAGGGGGTCAGTTGACGGGGAATCCCGCAGCTGTCCAATCGAGCATTCCGCCGGGCACCGTGTACGCGGTGAAGCCTGCGGCGCTGAGCTGGTCCGCGGCTGCTGCGCTGCGGCGTCCGCTGCGGCAAATGGCAACGACGGGCCGGGCCTTGTCCAGGTCGTCCAGGCGCCCGGCAAGTTCGCCCAGGGCGACGTGCTTGGCACCGGGGATCATGCCGCCGGCGACTTCAGCTGATTCGCGGACATCCACAATTTGGGCATCGTCTCCGCTCTTGAGCTGTTCCGCGAGCTGCTGTGGGGTGATTTCCATGTGCTGGGCCTTTCGGTCGGTCGGGGCTGTAGTGCTGAAAAACATTCGACTGAGGGTTTTCTTGGGAAGGAGGCAGGCGACTGCTCAGGTCAGGCTCAGGAAGAGGGTGCGGATTTCCTCCAGTGTGGGCCTCCGGCCCGGATCCCCAGGCCGCAATGCCCCGGCGTCGGCCACGGCGTCGGCCACGTCGTCGGCGACGTCGGCGGGTCCAGCGAGGCAGTCGCGCATCGCCGTCGAGATGAGTTCGAATCCGGCTTTGTCCAGGGCTCCGCGGACCGCCGACAGCTGGGTGACAACGTTGCGGCAGTCAGCCCCGGACTCGACGGCGGCGATCAGCGCACTGAGCTGCCCCCGGGCGCGCTTGAGACGGTTGACGGTGCGGCGGCTGCCGGCGTCCGGGCCGGGCGGGAGCTGCTCAAGGCTGACGGTGGAGGACATGCTCACTTGCCGCCGGCCTGGTAGTTCACGGGGTGCCCGTTGCGGTACCACTCGGTGATGCCACCCATGACATTTACCGCATCGTAGCCCCGCTCGGCGAGGTAGGCCGTGGCGCGGGAACTGCGGCCGCCGGATGCACACATGACATAGACTGTCCGCCCGATCGGCACGTCGCCGAGGGCCTGCTGGAAACGCGAGAGCGGGATGTTCCTGGTGCCCGGGACGTTGGCCTCCGAGTACTCAGCCTCTTCCCGGACGTCGACGATGGAAACATCAGATCCGAGTGCTGACAAGTCGTCCACTGAGATGCTTTTCATGCTGGTGCCCCTTCATGATGTCCGGCCGCCCGGGCGGGTAGTTACCCTTCCATCATGATACCCCAGGGGGTATAAATGCAAACCGGCGCCCCCGCCCCCCATTCCTTGCGGCAATACCCCGGGGGGTATATAATTTCGTCATGGCATCCATCGATATTTCCGAAACGACATTCAACGACACCATCACCGGCAACGACATCGTGCTGGTGGACTTCTGGGCAGCGTGGTGCGGCCCATGCCGGATGTTCGCCCCCACTTTCAGCAAAGCCTCCGACAACCACCCGGACGTCGTCTTCGCGAAGGTGGACACCGAGGCCGAGCCCGGGCTCTCTGCTGCCGCCCGCATCACCTCCATCCCCACCCTGATGGCCTTTCGGGAAGGGATCCTCGTCTTCTCCCAGCCGGGGGCGATGAACGCAACCGGGCTGGAACAGCTCATCAAGGGCATCAAAGAGCTGGACATGGAAGAGGTCCGGGGGAAAATTGCAGCCGCCCCGGCATCCTAGGAACCTGCCGACCCCAGCCCCCAGCCCCCGGGCCCCCAGGCCCGCCGGGGCATGCCCAACCGACGGATTGAGAAGCACCATATGAGCAGTGAACCAGTCATCTCGGCCTCCGCCGGCACAATGCCGGACCAGGGCCCCGCGTCCGTCGACATCCCGCCGGTACGTGTCACGCACCTGGGCGGTGACCGCTTCGATATCAATGTCCGCGGTCACGTCATCAGAACCGACCAGCCGGCCAGCGACGGCGGGGAGGACACCGGCCCCACTCCGACGGAGCTGTTTATTGCGAGCCTCGCCGGCTGTGTCGCGTTCTACGCCCGCCGCTACCTGGACCGGCATCACCTGCCCACTGACGGCCTCGCCGTCGAGGCGGATTTCCGCATGGGCTCGCGCCCCGCACGCGTCGCCAGGATCGAGGTTCGCCTCACCATCCCCGCCGGAGTCCCCGTCGGGCGGCGCGAGGCGCTGCTCGCCGTCGCCTCGCACTGCACTGTGCACAACTCGCTGATTACAACCCCCGAGATCTCGGTCGCGTTCGCCGGCGCCCCCGGAGAGCCTGGGGAACCCCTGGCCGACTAAGTCCGGCCCCTTCAAGCACTTCCTTGCGGTGATCAGCGATGACTGCCCGATGCCGCTGGCCTCCGCCTGCCCCGCGCCTTCGACCCTGGCCGCCGCCGATATCTCCTTGTCCCGCTATCCGGCCGTCCGGTCACCGCCAGGGCCGAAGCTGCTCATCCGGCCAACCTCCCGCGCCTTCTCTATGGACTATTGCTAAGCATGCTGATATTTCTGGTGCTGTCAGAACCGTGCCCATGAACAAGGCAGTAAGGAGCAAGGCGATGGGAACCGGAGGCACCGTCCGTGAAGCGGCCGCGAACAGACTGACCCGGATATGGGAACTCAGGAAGCAGGTCTCGACCCGGCTGCGCCGCATTCCCCGGGATAACGGGACCACCAGCGTCAGGACGGCGCAGGAGCCCGAAACCCGCCAGCGGATGGGTCGGAGGGGGAACCGTGGCTGACCGGATCGCCGATATTTGGGGTACCAGGACCCCGTATCGGAAGGACGGGCTATGGCCGGTTCGGGTGGACCAGGCCCTGGCTGAGGGCGTCACCGAGTCCGACGTCGACCGGTGGGTGCAGTCCGCCTGTGTGCTGTGCAGCAATGGGTGTGCGTGCGACATCGCGGTGAAGGACGGCGCCATGGTCGGCGTCCGCGGCCGGCCCGGCGATCTGGTCAATCACGGTCGCATGGGACCCAAGGGCCTCTTCGCCAGTTGGCAGGGCATGGCCAGCGGGGAACGGCTCAAGCGACCGCTGATCCGGGAAAACGGCCGGCTCGTCGAATGCGACTGGGACACCGCGATGAACCGGATCACGGAACGAAGCCAGCAGCTGTTGCGCGAGCGCGGTCCGCTCACGCACGGCTTCTACACCAGCGGCCAGCTCTTCCTCGAGGAGTACTACGCTCTGGCCGTCATCGGTAAGGCCGGGATCGGCACACCGCATATGGACGGGAACACCCGTCTCTGCACCGCGACGGCGGCCGCGGCACTGAAGGAATCGTTCGGAGCAGACGGCCAGCCCGGGGACTATACCGACATCGACAGCTGCGACGCCATCTTCCTTTACGGCCATAACATGGCCGAAACACAGACCGTGCTGTGGTCGCGGGTGCTGGACCGTATTGCGGGACCGGACCGGCCCAAGATCGTCTGCATTGATCCGCGCGATACAGAGGTCGCCCGTCACGCCGACGTTCACCTGCCCATCCGGCCAGGCACCAACCTCGCCCTGATGAACGCGTTGGTCCACGAAGTCCTGGCGAACGGCTGGCTTGACGAGGCGTATGTTCGGGAACATACGCTGGGGCTCGACGGGCTGAGGGCCGCGGTCGGTCCATGGACGGCCGAAGCGGCCGCGGCAGTCTGCGATGTCAGCGCCGCGGACATCAGGGAAGCGGCCCGGATCTTCGGCACCTCGGGACGTGTACTCTCGACCGTTCTTCAGGGCTTCTACCAGTCCGCCCAAGCCACCGCATCGTCCTGCCAGGTTAATAACCTGCACCTGCTGCGGGGGTTGCTGGGGCGGCCCGGCTGCGGAATTTTGCAGATGAACGGCCAGCCGACAGCCCAGAACAACCGTGAATGCGGGGCGGACGGTGACCTCCCCGGCTTCCGCAACTGGGAAAATCCGGTCCACGTCGAGGAGCTCGCAAGGCTCTGGGACGTGGACCCCCTCACCATCCCGCACTGGGCACCGCCCACCCATGCGATGCAGATCTTCCGCTACGCCGAACAAGGGTCCATCGAATTCCTCTGGATTTCGGCAACCAACCCGGCTGTTTCGATGCCCGAGCTCCCCCGCATCCGGAACATCCTCGCCCAGCCGGGGCTCTTCCTGGTAGTCCAGGACCTGTACCTCACGGAGACGGCGCAAGCCGCCGACGTCGTGCTCCCGGCAGCGGGGTGGGGCGAAAAGACCGGGACCTTCACCAACGCCAACCGGACCGTCCATATCTCTGACAAGGCGGTCGAGCCGCCCGGGGAAGCTCGCAGTGACCTGGACATCTTCCTGGACTACGCGCGCCGCATGGAGTTCAGCACGCTGCAGGGCGATCCTCTCCTGTCGTGGTCGGGTCCTGAACAGGCCTTTGACGCTTGGAAGGAATGCTCCCGGGGCCGCCCCTGCGACTACACCGGCATCAGCTATGAGCGCCTCCGCGGCGGCAGCGGAATCCAGTGGCCCTGCAATGATGAGAATCCGGATGGCCGGGTGCGGCTCTACGCTGACGGGGCCTTCCCGACTGACCCGGACTACTGCGAAAGCTACGGTCACGATCTGCTGACCGGCGCCACGGTGGAACCGGAATCTTTCCGGGCCCGCGCCCCTGGCGGCCGCGCCATCCTGAAGGCCGCGGACTACCATCCCCCGCACGAGGAGCCCGACGGTGAATACCCAATGCGGTACACCACCGGCCGCACCGCCTACCAATTCCACACCCGGACCAAAACAGGACGGTCACGCCCGCTGGCGCTCGCCGCACCAAGCGCCTGGGTGGAGCTCTCCCCGGACGACGCCGGGCGGCTGGGGATCGCGGAAGGCGACCTTGTCCGGGTGACGTCGCGGCGGGGCCGGATCGAGGTTCCGGCACGTGTCAGTGATATCCGACGCGGCACTGTGTTCGCACCGTTCCACTACGGCTACTGGGACCGGGACGGCTCGCCCGGCGCCCACCCGACGGCCGCGAACGAACTGACGGTCACGGAATGGGACCCGGTGTCCAAGCAGCCCGTTTTCAAGAACGCGGCGGTCAAAGTGGAGAAGATCGGCGACGCCACCGGGCCCGCCCCGGCCCCGACCACAACGGCATCCCGGCCGACGGCCGCAGCCGGGCACCGGCCTGTGCGGCCCACAGCCGGCGGACCGGACGGACAAGCCACGGAGCGGGTCGGTGCCGCGCCTCCGCCGCGGTTCCCCGAAGCTATCGGCCGCAGCGGACCAAGCAGCAGCGGACAAGGCGGCAGACCATGAACCTGAACATCTATCTCGGCATGCTCCGCCAGGCCGAACAGACTCTGGCGGAATCATTCCGCCAGGTGGCGGAGGGCCACGGCGCCGAGCCTGACGTGCACCACCTGTGCCACACGCTGGCCACGCAGTGCGCAGAACACAGCCGCCTGCTGGGCCCTGTTGTTCAACGGTATGGCGAGGACCGCTCCGACGGCGAACCTGAACGGCTCCACGCCGAAGGCCTGTCCACAACGCGGCAGGGCCCGGTAGGACTGCTGCGGGACCTTCAGGATCTCTACCTTCTGGCGAGCTTCGTCGACGTCACCTGGACCATGGTCAAACAAGCCGGCTCCGCCCTCCGCGACCGTGAGCTGCTCGACGTCGTGGCCCGGTGCGACGGCGAGACTGCCATCCAGTTGCGCTGGCTGCAGACCCGGATGAAGCAGGCAGCCCCGCAGGCGCTGGTCGCAGCGCGCTGACTGCACTCCACGCGGCGGCCGGACCGGCTGCCTCTGGACAGCCCTGGTGCCCGGCATTAGGTTGGCCCCATGACCGAGGTACCTGAAGATTGCGACGACCGGCGCGACGAGGGGGACGCCGCCCGGGACGCTCTCGCTGGAGCTGCAGCCGGGAGACCGGTCCAGAACAGGCGCACTCGATCCCCGTCGACGAAACACGCGGGCCTTGAGCCCCATGCCCGGAACGCGGGAGAATGGTTAAGAGCTCTTGGCGCACTTCCAGTACCGGCATCAACATCCTTGCGGGCCGCCGGCGCGCCGCTCCGTGACGTCGCTTCCGGACGCTCCCAGTTGGAGGAACAGTGAACAAGCCGATTTTAGAGAACCTTTGGAACAAGCTGGATCCCAAGACGCAGGAATGGCTGCGGGCCAATCCCGGCAGTGTCATCCTGCCCCGCAGTGTGACTGAGGCGCTCGTCCGGGCGAGCGGTCCGGACGGCAGCCTTGAAGGAGTGGACCGAAACGGCCAGCTCGCTCTTTCGCCCCAGGACCAGACCTTCATCAAAGCCGTGGCCGCGTCTTCGCCGGTCGGTCACCCGGTGGCACCGGGGGCGCCCTGACCGGCCGGAGGCAGGCGCCCGGTCCGACGTCCCGGACCTGGCCCGGCGAGGGTGCGACGCGGAGCCTCGTCCGGTCTCCGGCGAGGCTGCTCGCATTGGCTGCTCTGGCCGTCCCCGCACTGTTCGGCTGCGGACCCGGCACAGCCCCGCCACCGACACCTATTCCACCACCGCCGATCAGCCCTGAAACGCCCGGGTCCGCGCAACCCTCCCCTACCGCCCTGACGGATCCCGAGGCCCTGCCCGCACTGGAGACAGAGGGATTTTCGGGTTCGGGCGATATCTCGGATGACTCCGCGATTTGGGTTGATCCGGCCTCCCCTGCCAACAGCGTTGTGATTGCCGACGCCAAGGCGAAGTCGGGCGGGGGCATCGGTGTGTTCGACATGACCGGCAGACTCCTCCAGTTCCGGGAGGACGGGATGATCGGCAACGTTGACCTGCGAGCCGGGTTCCCGTCGTCAGGGTCGTCGATGGTTCTGGTCGGCGGAAACAACCGGACAGACAATACGCTGGCGCTGTGGTCCCTGGACACCGCGGCCAGGAAGCTGTCACCGGTCGCTGCCCGGAACATCGGGACCGAGGCGCCCAACTACGGTTTCTGCATGTACCACAGCAGGGCCAGCGGAAAATTCTATGCGTTTGTGACACCCAACGGGCCCGGCTCGGTCGAGCAATTCGAGCTGGCAGCGAACGGGGCCGGAAAAGTTGATGCCACCCTCGTCCGGACGTTGCCCGTCAGTAGCATCACCGAGAGCTGCGTCGCCGACGACGAACTGGGGCACCTGTATATCGGCCAGGAGGACGTCGGTATCTGGAAATACGGTGCGGAACCTGACGCCGGGGCCGATCGCAGTTCAGTGGATGAGGTGGGGGCAGGCCACCTGGAAGCCGACATCGAGGGGATGAGCATCGCGTACGGCGCAGATGGAGCCGGGTACCTCTTCGTTTCCAGCCAGGGCAACTCCACGATCGCCCTCTACGACCGGTCCGGCGGGAACCCGTTCCTCAAAAGTTTCAAGATCCCCGCCAATGGCTCCGTCGATGCAGTGACCGGCACCGACGGCCTGGACGTGACCACCGAGAACGTCGGACCGCAGTTCGAGCAGGGAATTCTGGTGGTCCACGACGAATCCAACTCCGGCGGCGGCACGTCGAACCTGAAGTTCGTGCCGCTCAGCAATGTGCTCAAATGACTCAGTAGTCACCTGCAGTCCCGCCCCGTACCAGGATTCACAGTTCCCGCTGGGGATGCTTGACAGGGGTCACTGATGCTCAGCATACTTCCCACTACGGCCCACTCTCCGTGAGGGCTCCAAGTTCTTTCCAGACGCATACTGGCGTCGATGCATGTACTGCCGCAGTGCTGCCCAGTCGTGCTCGAGGCTGTCCCCGGTCGGCGGACGTCCATGTCCACCGCGCCGTTCCTTACGTTCGCGCTTGAATAATGGCCTGCGCACTGTGGGCCCAGGTGGTGTGTCATGCTCACTCGCATCCGAACGCTAGGGGCCTTCCTCGTTGTGGGAATGCTGGGAGCCACGGCCTGGCTCAGCGGCTCCACGGCGGCCTATGCCGCACCCACGACCGTGACGATCAACGCGGCGGCGGATACATACGTTTATTCGGCCTTCCCCAACAAGAATTACGGTCGCGCAACCTCTCTGGCCGTATCCCAGACCTCGTACCACGTCCTGGTTCGGTTCAACGTTGCCCTGCCCGCAGGGAGCATCGTGTCCAGCGTCAGCCTAAGGATGTACTCCAATTCCTCGGTGAGTGCCAGCCTGATCGTGCATCCGTCGAGCAGCACCTGGCAGGAAACCAGTGTCACCGCGGCGAACCAGCCCACCTGGCAGGCCTCCGAGCTTGCCCGCTCCACTGTCCTGAGGTCCGGGACCTACGCGGGCGCTACTCTGCCTGTCAGTTCAGTACCCACCAGCGGCAGCGTCAGTTTTGGCCTCAACACAACCCCCGGGGTCCAGGGCAACCTGTCGTCGCGCGAGACTGTCCGGCCCCCGCAACTCGTGATTACCTACTCACCACCAACAACAACGTCGACGGCGACGGCGACCCCCACCGCAACGACCACTAGCACTCCTACGCCAACGCCAACGTCGACGGCCACAGCGAGCCCGACAGCGACCGCGACGCCAACAGCCACAGCCACGCCAACAGCGACCGCCACAGCCACGCCGACGCCCACACCCCTGGTTTTCTTGCCGGCAGTCGAAACCGTCGGCTTCTCAGGATCAGGCGACATTTCTGACGACTCTGCCATCTGGGTCAACCCAGCTGCCCCGGCCAACAGCGCTGTCATCGCTGACAACAAGGCGAGCACTGGCGGGGGCATCGGTGTTTATGACATGGCCGGAAAACTGATCCAGTTCAGGCAGGACGGGATGATCGGCAACGTCGACCTGCGAACCGGCTTCCCCCTGTCGGGGAATTCGACGGTGCTGGTGGGTGCGAATAACCGGACGAACAACACACTGGCGTTGTGGCTATTGGATACAACAACAAGAACCCTGTCGCCGGTGGCCGCCCGCAGCATCCCGACCTTCGCGCCGAACTACGGCTTCTGCCTCTATCACAGCAAGGTGAGCGGAAAGTTCTACGCCTTTGTCACGCCGTACGTGTCCGGGTCAATCCAGCAGTTCGAACTGTTCGACAACGGCGCGGGAAAGGTGGACGCCACCCTCGTGAGGACACTTCCGATCAGCAGCATCACCGAAAGCTGCGTGGCTGACGATGAGCTGGGTCACTTGTATGTCGGCCAGGAGGACGTGGCGATCTGGAAGTACGGAGCGGAACCTGCCGCGGGATCCACCCGCACTTCTGTGGACGCAGCGGGAGCGGGCCGGCTGGTAGCGGACATCGAGGGGATGAGCATCGCTTACGGCGCCAACGGTGCCGGGTACCTCTTCGTATCCAGCCAGGGCAACTCCACCATCGCCATGTATGACCGCTCCGGCAGCAACCCGTACATCAAGAGCTTCTCCCTTGCCGCCAGCGGGACAGTCGACGCGGTGACGGGAACGGATGGCGTGGATGTCACCACCCTCAATGCCGGACCGCCGTTCGAAGAGGGCCTACTGGTGGTCCACGATGACACCAACACCGGCGGCACGACGTCGAACCTGAAATACGTGCCCCTGAGTTCCATCCTCAAATAGGACAGCCCGTCGGCGGCCGGACTGCCGCCTGGTCCTCAGTCCTTTGTGGCGGCACGGGCAGCGGCCGCGGGCACGGGCTCATGACGCAGGTAGCGCCGGCCAAAGCGGCCGCTCCCCGACGTCAGCGCGCGCAGCTCGATCGCGTACCGCAAGAGCTCCTGGTCCGGCACTTCGGCAGTGATTTCGGTCAGGTCTCCCCCGGTCGACGTCGTTCCCGTCAGGCGCGCCCGGCGCGACGAGAGATCACTCATCACCGCGCCCACGTGCTCGTCCGAAACAGCGATCGTCACTGCCGAGACGGGCTCCAGCAGCTGGATGCGCCCGGCTGCCGCGGCCTCCCGCAGGGCCAGCGCGCCGGCGGCCTGAAAGGCAGCGTCCGAAGAGTCCACGCTGTGGGCCTTTCCGCCAAGCAGGGTCACCCGGATGTCGACCACCGGGAAGCCGGCGGACACGCCCTTCTGCATCTGTGCCCGCACGCCCTTCTCCACCGAGGGGATGAAGGACCCCGGGATCACCCCGCCCACGGTCTTGTCGACAAATTCAAAGCCGCTGCCACGCTCCAGCGGTTCAACTTCAATGTCGCAGACCGCGTATTGGCCATGGCCTCCTGATTGTTTGACATGCCGGCCGTGGCCCGCAGCGGGCGCGGCGAACGTCTCCCGCAGCGGCGTAATCACGTCCACCGTCTGCAGTTTCACGCCCTGCTCGCGTAGCCTGCCAAGGACAACGTCCGCATGGGCCTCACCCATGCACCAGAGGATCAGCTGATGGGTTTCGGCATTCCGTTCCACGCGGAGCGCCGGATCCCCGGCTACGACCTTTCCCAAGCTCCGGGCCAGGGCATCCTCATCGCCATGGGAGGCGGCCTCGATCGCAACAGGCAACAGCGGATCCGGCATCTCCCATGGCTGGATCAGCAGCGGCAACTCCCTCGCCGAAATCGTGTCACCGGTTTCGGCGGGCCCGAGTTTTGTCAGCGCGCAGATGTCGCCGGCGACGCTGTACGGCACCGGCCGCAAGCTGGACCCCAGCGGCGAATAGAGGTGGGTGACGCGCTCATCACTGTCGTGGTCGGTGTGGCCCCGGTCCGCGAGGCCGTGGCCGGCCACATGGACGGACGAGTCCTCCCGCAGGGTGCCGGAAAAGAGCCGGAGCAGGCAGACCCGCCCCAGGAACGGGTCGACCGTGGTGCGCACCACCTCGCCGAGCAGCGGCCCCGCCGGGTCGCAGTCCGGCGAGGCGGCCGGCGTGCCATCAAGGTGGGACACCGGCGGCCGTTCATGTTCAGCCGGCGAGGGGAACGCCCGCGTCACCGTTTCCAGGAGTTCCGCCAGCCCGACCCCGGTCTCGGCGGAAGTGGCGATGACCGGATGGAAGGATCCCCGGGCGACCGCCGTCTCGAGGTCACTGACCAGGACCTCAAAAGGGATCTCCTCGCCGCCGAGATACCGGTCCATCAACGACTCGTCCTCACTTTCGGCGATGATCCCCTCGATCAGCGCGCCGCGCGCGGGCTCCGAGGAGACGCGTTCGACGTCGAGGGCGTCCCGGCGCGCGGGAGGGGCGCCCTCGGTGGGGCGTTCTGAAACCGTGCCCGAGAGCAGTCCGAGAAGGCCGGTGACCTCCGCTCCGGCGCGAACCGGAAGGTACAGCGGCAGCACCGTGTCGCCGAATGCCCGCTGGCACCTCGCGAGGGCGGCATCGAAGTCCGCCCGGGGGTGGTCCAGCCGGCTGATGACCACCGCCCGGGGCACCCCGGCGCGCTGGCATTCTGCCCAGAGAGCCGTGGTGGCGGCATCGATATCATC
>DASWAW010000426.1:0-2989 GCA_036390955.1 Arthrobacter sp. | reverse complement strand
GCCGTGCTCGAACGGATCACGAAGCGTGTCGGATACTCGGTGTGGGCCGCCTCGGCATCCCCGATTCCGTCGAGCCCGGCCAACAGGCGGCGGACCGCCAGCGCACCTTGGCCACGGGCGTCCTGGTCGATCGTCGTGAGCCCAAAGACCTCACCAAGTTCGTGGCCGTCAATGCCGATCACTGACAGGTCCTGAGGGACGCGGAGACCGAAGTCGCGGGCGGCGAGGATCGTGCCGATCGCCATCTCATCGGACGCCGCGAAGACCGCCGTCGGGCGTTCCACGGAGCCGCCCAGCAGTTGCCGGGCGCTGGCGTAGGCGCCTTGAATGGTGAAGTCGGCGGACACCTGCCACTCCGGCCGGACCGCCAGCCCGGCGTCCTTCATGGCGTTCTTGAAACCGGCCTGCCTGGTGCCCGGCAACCGGAAATCCTGATCATAGGCGGCATCGCCGGTCATATGGGCGATTTTGCTGTGGCCGAGCTGGATCAGGTGCCGGGCCGCGGCCTGCGCGATCCCCGAATCGTCAATGCGGATGGTCGAGGCCCCAGGCAGCGGCCCCCCGATCCCGACGATGGGCCGGTGGATCGCCAGCAACTGCTGGATCTCGGCCTCGCTGAGCTCCAGCGACACCGCAATCACCGCATCCACACGCTTGCGCAGCAGGAAGTCGTTCAGCACGCTGTGCCGGCGTTCCTGTCCCTCGCTGACGTTGTAGAGCGTGAGGTCGTACCCCGCGTCCAGCAGCGTTGCCGATACGCCCTCCACCACCGAGGAGAAGAACCAGCGGTGCACGGACGGAACCACGAGGCCGACGTTGTGGTTCCGTCCGGAGGCCAGGCTGGAGGCGTGGTAGGAGAGGACGAACCCGAGTTCGGCCGCGGCCGCCTGTGCACGTTCCCGGCTGCGGGTCGAGACATTCCCCTTGCCGCTCAAGGCCCGTGAAACGGTGGCTATGGAGAGGCCCGCGCGCTCAGCGACGTCCTTGATGCCGGGCATTTCTTAGCTCTCCGCGTCCTAGATATAGATTTCCAGCCAAACAGTTTCCCCTGAGCCTAACCGATGCCCGGAGGTGCCCGGTCCAGATGACTCAAGGCCTTCCCCGGCGGAGTCCTGGGAGCTGCGCAACAGCACCCGGCCGGCCGGCAGTTCGATTGCGTCGTGCCCCGCATTGAGCAGCACCAGGGTGGTCCCGTTCAGGTACGCCAGGCAGCTGTCCGTGCACCAGTCCTCGGCCCAGGCGAGTGAACCCTGGCCAAGTCCGAGTTCACGCCGGGCGGCCAGCATGCGCCGGTACAGGTTGAGGTGCGACGACGGCGAGGCGGCTTGGGCGTCACGGGCCAGTTCCGCGAAGCTTGCCGGCTGCGGAAGCCAGGGGGCGGCGCCGTCACCGAACCCGGTGTGACGTTCCGCGGCGCGCCACGGCAGCGGCACGCGGCAGCCGTCGCGGCCCAGCCGTTCGCCGCCGGTGCGGGCGAAGGTTGGGTCCTGACGCTGGTGGTCCGGGATGTCGATCCCGTCGGGCAGGCCCAGCTCTTCACCCTGGTACAGGTAGGCGCCGCCGGGCAGGCCAAGCATGAACATGGAAGCGGCCGCAGCCCGGGAGCGGCCCAGGGCCTCGTTCGGCTGGGGATCAAAGCTGCCGATCCCGTCGCCGTCACGCGGTGCGTGCCCGTCGTACCCGAACCGGGTGGCATGCCGGACCACATCGTGGTTGGAGAGCACCCAGGTGGTGGGCGCGCCGACGGAGTCCAGCGCCGTCAGGGACTCGGTGATGACGCCGCGCATGCGGTGGACGTCCAGGCCGGCGTGCAGGTACGGGAAGTTGAAGGCCTGGTGCATCTCGTCCGGCCGGACCCAGTCGGCCAGGCGGGGGAGAGGATCCACATTCGCTTCAGCGCAGAGGATGCGGTCGGGGCCGAACTCCGCCAGGATCCGCCGCCACTTGCGGTAGATGTCGTGCAGGGCGGGCTGGCCGAACATCGGAGCGTCATGGCCGGGGTAGCCGTCGCAGCTGTTGCCGTCGGCGCGGCCGCCCCATTCCGGCAGGCCCGGGGCCTTGACCAGGGCATGGGCGACGTCCACCCTGAAGCCGGAGACGCCGCGTTCCAGCCAGAAGCGCAGGACCCGCTCGAACTCCTCGTGCACGGCGTCGTTGTCCCAGTTGAAGTCCGGCTGGGAGGTGTCGAAGAGGTGCAGGTACCACTGGCCCGGAGTGCCGTCCGGTTCGGTGATCCGGGTCCAGGCCGGGCCGCCAAAATGGGACTGCCAGTTGTTCGGCGGCTCCTCGCCGAAATGCCCGCGGCCGTCGCGGAAGATGAACATGTCCCGCTCCGGACTGCCGGCGGGCGCGGCCAGGGCTGCCCGGAATGCGACGTGCTGGTCCGAGCAGTGGTTGGGGACGAGGTCAACGATCAGCCGCAGGCCCAGCCGCGAGGCCTCGGCCATCATGTCGTCGAAGTCCGCCAGCGTACCGAACAGCGGGTCGACGTCGCAGTAGTCGCTGACGTCGTAGCCGGCGTCGCGCTGCGGTGAGCGGTAGAACGGTGAGAGCCAGACGGCGTCGATGTCGAGTTCGGCCAGCTTGGGCAGTTCAGCGGTGATCCCGGCCAGGTCGCCCACGCCGTCCCCGTTCAGGTCCCGGAACGAGCGCGGGTACACCTGGTAGATCACGGCCGAGCGCCACCAGCCGGGGAGGTGATCTTCGGCGTGGACCGGCGTCAGGGGGCTGGTCAGGGGCCCGGCCAGTTCGGCGGGGGCGATGAGTGCTGAATCAACGGACATGCCGGTAATCGTAAGGCTGAACCCTCCAAATTGAAAACGCTTCCACACGCAAATGCTGCGTGCCGTTTTTAGCCAGCGCTTGGATAATCCCCGGCGCCGGGCCCCGTCAGGGCACTGAGGTGCGGCTTCATCCGGACGCGCCGGATTTTGATGGCCAATTCGACCTCCGCTGTTACTCACCAGTAGTGTGACTTTTCAAAGTCATA
>DASWAW010000425.1:0-1978 GCA_036390955.1 Arthrobacter sp. | reverse complement strand
CCGCTGTCCGGGCGCCTTGCTAGGCTGGGGCCATGATTCTCCTGACCGGGTTCGAGCCCTTCGGCGGCGACAGCACCAACCCGTCGTGGTCGGCGGCGCGGGCGGCCGCGGGCCTGCTCCGGGCCGAGGGGCTCGATGCCCGGGCCGTGGAGCTGCCGTGCGTCTTTGGGGAGGCAATACGGGAGCTGGATGCGGCACTGGAGCGGTACCACCCGGAAGTGGTGATCTGCGCGGGCCAGGCAGGCGGAAGGTCCCGGATCTCGCTGGAACGGATCGCCATCAACTGCGACGATGCCCGGATCCCGGACAATGCCGGCAACGCACCCGTGGACCGGCCCGTGGTTCTCGGCGGCCCGGCGGCCTACTTCAGCACTCTTCCGGTGAAGGCGGCGCTCGCGGCCCTCGAGGCGGCGGGTATCCCCGCTGAGGTATCCCAGACAGCGGGTACCTATGTCTGCAACCACATCTTCTATGGGCTGATGCACGCCCTGCGGTTGCGGCCCGGAACCCGGGGAGGGTTTGTCCACGTTCCCTACGAGCCGAACCAGCTGCCGCCGGGGAGCGAAGATCCGTCCCTGCCGATGGAACAGCTCACGGAAGCGCTCGCCGTCGTCGTCCGCAGCACACTGGCGACGACAGTCGATCTCAGGATCGCCGCCGGAGCGACGCACTAGGGACACAACACGCTAGCGGGCACACCGCCGGCTCAGCCGAGCAGTTCCCACACGACGTCGACGGTGGCGCTGACGCTCGATTCACCGGTCTCCACGGTGAGCGCCTCCACGGCGACGGCCCGCTGCATCTTCGCCAGCGGGATCGGCGCCGGGTGGCCGGACTGCTGGGCGAGCGAAACCACCTTGCCCAGCGAGCCGCCGGCCAGCGACGCGAAGTGCCCGGCCGCGGTGAGGGCGTCCTGCCAGGCGGCCTCGCGGGCCCGGGCGGTGACGGCGGCGGGATCAGCGAAGCCGAGCTCCAGCCCGTTGAGCCGGACATCGTTGCCGCCGGCCGCGACCGCCGCGGCGATAACCTCCGAGGATTTCCCCAGCTCCCTGAGCCGGACGCTCAGCACGTTGGAGGCCAGGTAGCCCGAGACGACCTGGCCACGGCCCTCCTGCCAGTTCACCTCGGCGCGGACGTTGAGCCCGGAGGTCGTGATGTCCGGGTCCGCCACGCCATGTTCGCGGAGCACCGCAGTGATGGCTGCGGAGACGCGGCCCGCCTCGCCGTAGGCCGCGCCGACGTCCTCCCGGCGGCACTCCACGCCGATCGAGAGGGTCAGCAGGTCCGGAGCGCCTTCCGCGCTGCCGGATCCGGTGACTGAGATTGTCCGGGGGCTGTCGGTCATGTCATGCCTCGTTCCGCTCGGGGGCCGCCAGGCCCGCGTCCTGCCGGTGGTTGGAACCGGTGTTGCGATCCGCCGGGCGGATCTGGTGTTGAGAAACGGTGGATCGATCTGCTGTCGAGATCCTGCGGTCGGAGCCGGTGTTCAGCGGCGGATAGCCGCCGGCCCGCAGTCCGGCCTGCCGTTCGAAGAAATTGCCGGAGCCGGCATTGCCGGTCCGGACCAAGGACCAGCCGGCCGCCAGGAAGTACAACGGCAGGAAGGGAAGGCCCAGACACCAGGCGTACTGGGTGCTGTGGCGCTCCTCGTGGCCCAGCAGCGTGGCGTTACCCAGGGCTTCCTCCGGCCCGGCACGGAACAGCACCACATTGCCGACCGTAAAGGCACCGGCGAAGGGCAGCCGCCAGCGGTACCCGGTGGCAATCAGCAGTCCCCGGGGTCCCCGAAGGACGGGCGTGCGGGCACAGCCGGCCAGCAACAAGCCCAGCGGAGTTGTTGCATTCAGTACATTGGCCAGCTGCCGCAGCCGTTGTCCCGGCGTCATACCGCCATGCTAGCCGGGCCCCTGCCCGCGCGGCACGAAACCCTGCGGGCCGGGCAGCCGGGCGGTGGGCGCAGCTGGGCCGGACGGGGAGA
>DASWAW010000424.1:0-1963 GCA_036390955.1 Arthrobacter sp. | reverse complement strand
GCGCCGGTGGCGGCGTAGCTGCCGGCCCGCGCCTCGGTGACGTCGACGCCGTCGGGCAGCACCCCGGTGAAATCCAGTCCGGGGTCGGTCTCGAACAGCAGGGTGCGGATGTGCTGCTCCCCGGCGTCCGGCGGGAGCGGGTGCTGCAGGAGCTGCGCGACCGTCCCCTCGGCGACGTTGCGGCCGGCGTCGATGATGTAGACGTAATCGGCGAGGCGCTGGGCGTCGTCCATCAGGTGTGTGGTCAGGATGATTCCCATCCCGCGGTTCCGCAGTTCGGAGATGAGCTCGAACACGAGCTGGCGCGACTGCGGGTCCAGCCCGGCGCTGGGCTCGTCCAGGAAGAGCACCTCGGGGTTGCCCACGAGCGCGGCCGCCAGCGCGAGCCGCTGCTTCTGCCCGCCGGAGAGCCGCCGCACGGTGGTCCGGCTGAAGCTGTCGATGCCGAGGCGTTCGATGAGTTCCCCGACCGGCCACGGGTCCGCATACATGCCGGCGATGTGCTTGAGCAGGGGAATGGGCCGGGCCGACGGCGGCAGGCCGCCGTCCTGCAGCATCACCCCGACGCGGGCGCGCAGGGCGGCGCCGGCGGTGTCCGGGTCCTCGCCCAGCAGGCTGATGCTGCCGTGGGTACGTTTCTGCAGTCCCTGGGCGCATTCGATGGTGGTGGTCTTGCCGGCGCCGTTGGCTCCAAGCAGGGCCGTGACCTGTCCGGGTTCGGCGGTGAGGGAAAGCCCGCTGACCACCCGCAGCATTTTGCCGTCGAGGGTGGGCAGTGGACCAACATCCTTGACTAGCCCGCTGATGGACAGGACGGGGGATTCGGGTGATCGCACCACAGCATTCTACGGGATGTAGTACGTCCTGTTCCGGCCGCCGGCCGGAGCGGGGCCGGCTGCCGGCCCGGCGGCCCCTCCCACGGGGAGCCCGGGGATAGCCATGCCTTACTGGATTGGGGGACTAAATTACGACATCATTGTGTTGTGTATTCCATGAGACCCTCTACTTCGGTTGCCCTTGCCCGGCACGGCCGCCCGCGCGCGGGATCTGCCGGTGCGACCGGGACAGCGGGATCCGCCACGGCCCAGGCGGCCACGGCCTTCCCGGCAGCGGACGCCGAAGAGCGCACCCGGGACCGCGTGCTGAACGCTGTGCTGGAACATGGTCCCATCAGCGCCGCTGAACTGGGCGATCTGCTGGGCTTCACGCCTGCCGCCGTCCGCCGCCACCTGGACCACCTCTCCCGCAACGGGGTCATCGAGGTCAAACGGGCGGCCCGTGCCGGGGCCGGGGCCGGGCGGCCCGCCCGCCGCTACGTCCTGAGCTCGCAGGGCCAGTCCACCCTCGGAAACGACTATCTGGACATCGCCACCCTCGCCCTGCAGCGCCTCGGCGAAATCGCCGGCCCCGACGCCGTGCGGCAGTTCGCCGTCGAGCGCTTCGGCGAGATGGAACGCCGCTACGCGCCGGAGATCGACGCCGCCGGTCCGGACATCACAGCCCGGGCGCAGGCGCTGTCCGAGGCGCTGAGCCGCGACGGGTTCGTGGCCTCCACGACCTCGATCGAGGCGCGGGCACCGCTGCCGGCGGCACTCTCCAGCGTCCAGCTCTGCCAGGGCCACTGCCCCATCCAGCAGCTGGCAGCGCAGTTCCCGGTGTTCTGCGACGTCGAGACCGACGTGTTCTCCCGGCTGGTCGGCGTCGACGTGCGCCGCCTCTCCACGCTGGCACGCGGCGGCCATGTCTGCACCACCCACATACCTACAGGCCGTCCGGCGGCCAGGGGGCCTCACAGCCCCGCAACCACCCCGGGCAACCTGGACGAAGTATCCAACCATCTGCAAGAAAGGCCGTGATGACGGACCAACTATCAGAGAAGAAGGTTGCTGAATCCACTGTGATCTCGGAGATTCTGGAAAAGAATCCCGAGCTCCACGGAATCGGAACCTATGAGTACGGCTGG
>DASWAW010000423.1:0-5069 GCA_036390955.1 Arthrobacter sp. | reverse complement strand
GGTGGCGCCGCGGGGCGCTGTTTGAGGGCGGACAGGTCGACGGCGCCCCGCAGGTTAAGCGGGTTGGCGGCAGCTGGCGGGACGGGGCGGGAAGCTGGCGAAGTCATGGTTCCACTCTAGCCACATCGGCCCCGGCCGGTGCCATGTGCGGGGTCCCGGCAACAGAAAGGACCCGGCCGCCCGGCCGGGTCCTTTCTGTCAGTGCCAGTTCTGTCGAGGCCTACTTGAAGTTGCCGCCCACGAGGCCGCGGGTGGCGGCGACGAGTTTCATCGGATCCTGGGACCCGGCCGGCGGGATGTAGACGGCCACAGACTCGGCGAAGTTCAGCACCATGCCGGTGCTGGTCTCCTTGCCGCCGGCCAGGGCCGCTGCGTCGTCACCGATCGTCAGCTTGTCTCCGGCCGCCTTGGGGGTGCCGTCAAACGTGAAGTCCAGGCGGCCCAGGGCCAGTGCGCCGCCGTCGGCGGTCCGGAACACCACGACGCTCTCCGGAACGACCTTGTGGGTGAAGGAGAAAGTGCCGTTGACGCCCGAGTTCACCACGTCGGTCTGGTAGGCCAGCGTGTCAGCAATGTACGGGGAGGACGCGCCCTCGACGAGCTTGTCCTTGACCGTGGAATCCGCGGAGTTCAGCCGGTCGCCCAGCCCGCCCATCGCTTCCTCGCCGCTGTAAAGCAGCCCCGTTTTATCCGACGGTGCCAGGTTCTCGGTGCCGCCGCGTGCAATCCCCGGGAAGGTCGTTCCCGGCTGCAGGGGTGTGGTGAGGACCAGCTTGTAGTTCTCCCGCGGGGAGGCCTGGGTCAGGGTCAGCAGCTGCGGAACAACATTGCCCTCGCCCTGGGTGACCGCCATGACCGTGCGCGGCCAGCTGCGGTTGTCGGTGACGACGGTCGTGAGGAGCTTGGTGGCGCGGACCGGCATCCGGGCCTCGTAGGAGCCGACCTGGGACCGGATCTTGTAGTTTTGCGAGCGGACCTGGAATTCGGTGCCGCCCACGCGCGGCTCAAGCTTGCTGGCGTCCTTCGCCGCATCACCGGCGTCGACCGCACTGGCCACCTGCTCAAGGACGCGGCGGAACTGCGCATCGAGCAGCACCGGGGAGGCCGGAGCCTGATCCGCGGCAGCGGAGGAGGTCCCCGGCGACGGGGCGGGCGCCTGGCTGGCCTGGGCCGCCACGCCGCTTCCGGCGACGGCGGTGGCCGTCAGCAGGGCAACCACCATGCCGGGGCGCCGCAGGCGACGGGCCACAGCTGCCACATCGGCGGTGAGCTTGGCGGAGTCGGCTGCCGGGGCGGCGCCTTTCGGGGTGCCGCCGGCCGATTCAGTGCCCTCAACTGCCCCGCGTTCAGCTTCCTTGGGTTCAGCTTCCTTGCGTCCAGCGTCCTTGCGTGCCGCCAGATTGGCCTGCCCGCGGCGGACGAACTTGCTGCCGCCGCTTGAGCCTCCGGCCGGTCCGCCGGTCCCGGCACGGGTGCCGGACTTGGGCTTGAGCACCAGCAGGGCGGCGCCGGCCAGCATCAGCAGGCCGCCGACAACCATGAACGGAATGGCCCACGGGGTGGTGGTGTCATTCGGGAAGGTCATGGTGATGGAACTGGGGGCAGGCTTGGTGCCGTCGGTCGCGAGCAGCAGGGCCCAGTCGCCGTCGGCCGGCGGGGTCCAGTTGTACTTCAGTTCGCCGCTGGCGTTCTCCGTGGTGACCCACAGATCAGAGCCGGCGGGCGACGGCGCGGCGGGTTCGCCGTCAGCATGCGTCAACTGCAGCTCTTTGCCGTCCTCCGAAACGCCGGAGACGGTGTTGTGCGCGGTAGTGCCGACCCAGGCAGCGACGTCGTCGGGGCGGCCGGCGGCCAGCATGAAGCTGCCCTCGCCCTTGACATTAATCGTCACCGTGCCCTCGTGCAGCGTGCGAAGCTTCTCGTCAAAAACGGTCAGCGGTGCAGCGGCGGCGCCGGCTGGTACGGTGGCGGTGACGGTCTCCGCCGGCGCCCAGAGTGTCTTCTGGCCGATACCGGCCAGCAGTGTCAGGAGGCCCAGCAGCACTAGTGCAACTGCAGTCTTGAAACGCAAAATATTACCTATCATCAGCGGACACGTAGCTTCAATAGTAACCGTTTTGTTACCACCGAGTCAGATCGGGGCCCCTGTCAACCCCTCCCGCGGCACCCCCGGCCGCCGCTTAGCCGTGCCCTAACAAGCCTGCTGATAGTGTTTGCGTTGATCATCACACCCGGCCCGCGACAGCGGTTTCGCCGGGAAAACACAGAGGACAAAGGGCTTTCAACGCAGTGACTGGACACACGGATTCGTCCCCCTCAGGACCGGAAGAAAGCCTGGAGTCCGGCAGCACGGCGGGGGGTCCGCAGGAGCATTTTTCCCCCCGCCGGACGGCCCTGGCCGGGGTGCTGAACTCGATGGCCCACCGCCTGCGCCAGCCCCTTCCCGGAGCGCAGCCGCGGCTCCGCTTCGAGATGCCCCCGGAGCAGGAAGTGGACGAGTTCACGCCGGAGAGCGAGACCAGCACCCGTTTCGGCAATCCCGGCCCGCGAATGTCCTCCCAGCACCCTCTCTACGTCGGATTCATGGGCACGGTCGGCGTCGGTGTGGCCCTGCTCGTCTACTGGATCGGTTCCAACACGACGCAGCTGCTGCTCTGGATCGTGGCGGCCCTCTTCATCGCCTTGGGCCTGGACCCGGTGGTGCGCTGGCTGGAGGGGAAGAAGCTCCCCCGCGCGGCGGGTATTGTGGCCGCTGTTTCCACCCTCGGCCTGGGCATCGCCGCCTTTTTTGCGACGCTGATCCCCACGATTGTCCAGCAGGTCACCCAGATCGTCGAGGAGGCGCCTCGCTGGGTCACGGACTTCATTAACTCCGACTTCTTCCGCAGCATCGACAACCAGTACGGCGTGCGGGAACGCATCACCCAGGAGCTGGAGAAGTTCGTCAACAACCCCGAGGCCATGGGCGGCATCTTCGGCGGCGTCGTCGGCTTCGGCTCCACCGTCGCCAACGGCCTCTTCGGCGCCCTGATTGTGCTGGTGCTGAGCCTCTACTTCCTGGCAGCCCTGCCGGCCATGAAGAAATGGGGCTACCGCCTGGCCCCGCGGTCCCGCCGGGCCCGGGTCGAGGCCCTGTCCGAGGAAATCACCGGATCAGTGGGAAATTACGTCATCGGCCAGGCCGTGGTCGCCCTCGTGAACGCCACCTTCGCGTTCATCGTGATGACGATCGTCGGCGTTCCGTTCGCCGTCCTGCTGGCCTTTGTCGTGGCCCTGCTGGCCTTCATTCCCCTGGTCGGCGGGCTCATTGCCGGCGTCATCGTCACGCTGATCGCCCTCACAGCCGGCTGGCAGACGGCCGTGGTCTACGCCATCTGCTACTTCGCCTACCTGCAGTTCGAGGCCTATTTCATCTCCCCGCGTATTATGCAGAAAGCCGTCGCTGTGCCGGGCGCCGTCGCCGTCATCTCGGTGATTGCCGGCGGCAGCCTGCTGGGCGTGCTGGGCGCGCTGATCGCGATTCCCACCGCGGCCGCCATCATGCTCCTGATCAAGGAAATCTTCATCGTCCGCCAGGACAAGCACTAAAAGAGCTTCTGCTACAGAAAAGGACAGCCGCTGCGTGGATCCACGCAACGGCTGTCCTTTTCTGTAGCGGAAAGGGCGTTGGTCGCTCAGGCCTGCGCCGTCGCGACCGGGCCGTCCCATTCCTGCGGCAGTTCAATGCGGGTACTGCCTTCGCGGGCACGGCCCGGCAGCACCTCGTCGACAATCTCGTTGAGCACCCGGCCAGCGTACTTCTCGCCCACCCACAGGTGCCTGGCACCGTCCACGCCCACGACGCGGGCCTGCGGCACCACCGCAAAGCGCTCGGTGGCCTCGGCCGGCCGGAGGTAGTCATCCAGCTCGGGGACCAGAACCTTGAGCGGCTTGCCGGCGGCAGCCCATTCCTTCAGGTGCACGTCCGTGGCCCGGTGCAACGGGGGCGAGAGCAGGATGGCGCCCTCCACCTCGGAGGCCACCGGTTCCGACGCCCCGTACATCAGCGCGAGCTCGGTGCCGAAGGACCAGCCCACAAGCCAGCGGTTCGGCAGGCCGCGGTCGACGGCGAACCGCACGGCCGCTTCGACGTCGAGGCGTTCGCCGATTCCCTCTTCGAAGGCTCCCTCGGAAGTTCCCCGGGGTGATCCGGTGCCGCGGGTGTTGAAACGGAGCACGGCGATTCCGGCCAGGGCGGGCAGCCGGTAGGAGGCCTTGCGGTAGACATGCGAGTCCATAAATCCGCCGTGGGTCGGCAGCGGATGCAGGGTAATCAGGGTGGCCTTCACCTCGCCGGACTCCGGGAGCGCCAGCTCGCCGACGAGCCGGTGCCCGTCGCTGGTGCGGAGCTCCACGTTTTCCCGGCGGGCCGGGAGAACGGTGGAGGCACGGATCGCGGTCGGTGCGGAAGGCTGGCTGAAGACGTACGACGCCGGGTCAAAACTCATGCATCCAGCTTAGCGAAACCAGCCGGCAGGTCAGTCAGCGGTACCGGTAGCTGCGCGAGGTCCAGCAGTTGGTGTGCCAGTGGCGCCGCTCCGCGAGCCCGGCGGCCGCCCCGAAGAGATGGTCCTCGGACCACACCACGAGGTGGGCCACGCCCGGCAGCACCGCCGTCGAACAGCCCGGACAGATGTAGGTCTTCCCGGCCCGGCTTGCGGTGATCGGCCGGACCGACCACTCCCCGTCCGGCGCACTCTCCCGGCGGGCGAAGCCCGAGCGCGCGCGCTCCAGATCCAGTTCCGGCACGGGGCCGCCCTTCGCTCCGGGCTTCGGTACTTTGCCGGGCCCGGCCCGTCCGGAGACGGCGCGGCGGGGTCGGTTGGAACGGGGCATGGTTCCATTCTGCCCCAGCCCGGGTGCCCCTTCTCCCCGCAGACGGTAGTGTTGACCGGGTGCGTTTAGTCATAGCCCGTTGCTCCGTTGATTATGTCGGCCGGCTCAAAGCCCATCTCCCGCTGGCCACCCGGCTCCTGCTGGTCAAGGCCGACGGTTCCGTGCTGGTCCATTCGGACGGCGGATCCTACAAG
>DASWAW010000422.1:0-4502 GCA_036390955.1 Arthrobacter sp. | reverse complement strand
GAGTCATTTGCTGCCGGCCCCGCCGGCGCACCTTCAGAGCCTGCCCCGGAATCTGGTGCGGCCCAGGCGGCCGGTGCCGTCCCGGACACGGACCCGGCGCAGGAGGCTGCCGCCCAGGAGACCATTGTGGACGGCCAGGCGCTGGACGTTGCGACCGAAACAACGGAGCAACGCCGGGTACGGTTCGAACGCGACGCCATGCAGTATGTGGACCAGCTGTACTCCGCGGCCATGAGGATGGCCCGGAATCCCGCTGATGCCGAGGACCTGGTCCAGGAGGCCTACACGAAGGCGTTCTCCGCATTCCACCAGTACAAGCCGGGCACCAACCTGAAAGCCTGGCTGTACCGCATCCTGACCAACACCTACATCAACCTGTACCGCAAGCGGCAACGCGAGCCGCTGCAGTCGAACTCGGACACCATCGAGGACTGGCAGCTCGCCCGGGCGGAGTCGCACACCTCCTCGGGACTCCGGTCGGCGGAAGCCGAGGCGCTGGACCACCTGCCGGATTCGGACGTGAAGCGGGCCCTGCAGGCCATCCCGGAGGAATTCCGGCTGGCGGTGTACTTCGCGGACGTCGAGGGATTCGCGTACAAGGAAATTTCAGACATCATGAACACCCCGATCGGGACCGTTATGTCCCGCCTGCACCGGGGCCGGAAGATGCTGCGGGACATGCTCGCCGATTATGCCGCCGAGCGGGGATTCAAGGCCGCAGATGCCACTGCGGGTGCCGGAAGCAACAAAGCGGCCGGAAGCGACAAACAGGAGAACAGGAAATGAGCGACTGCCAGGGACTGGGCGACTGCGACGACGCCCGGATGCAACGGATCTACGAATATCTGGACGGTGCCCTCACCCACGAAGACATCGCCGAGATCAAGGACCACCTGGACGGGTGCCCGGAATGCTTTGAGCAGTACGACCTCGAGTGTGTCATCCGCGTCATGGTGAAGCGTTCCTGCACCGAGGCCGCCCCCGAGAACCTCAAGAATTCAATCCTGGACCGGATCCATTCCAGCAACCCGGTCGAGGCCTGACCCCCGGGACGGCACGGTTTCGCGATCCAAAACGAATGACCCCGGAAACCGTGAGGTTTCCGGGGTCATTCGTCTAAAGCTGTCATTCCAAGCTTTGCTTAGGCGTTGGGGCGCTTGCCGTGGTTCGCGCCGCCACGCTTACGGTCACGACGTTTACGTGCACGCTTGCTCATAGCTGGCCTCCTTAATTTTTGGTACTCAAAAGAGCTGCCCTCAAGTCTCCCACATCAGGGCACCCGCCGCGAACCGGCGGGACCGGAGCTGTCCCACCGGACAGTCACCGAGGAAGAATCATTCCAGCGAATTCCGGATCGAGATCCGGGCCTGGTCCAGCACGGTCTTGACCGTCTCCAGTGTCACGGGCGTGATCGGATGCCGGCCGCCGTGGCGGCGCAGCTCCACGCGGATGTCGTCGCGGAAGGCCTGTACCAGCATCTCCGCCTCCCGCAGCCGCCCGTCACCCTCCTGCGAGTACCGCTGGCCCGCCAGCGAGGCGACTGTTGATCCGGCAGCACGGGCCGAGGAACGGGCGGCCTCGGCCGTCGCGGCCAGGTCGGCCCGGAGCCCCCGCATATTGACCTTGATGTCCTGGCGCAGGTTGTCCGCGAGCCGCCGGACGGACGCGGAGATGTCGTTCTCCACGCCGGCAACCTCGTCCCGCCGGCGGTCCAGCTCCAGGAGTCCGGCGGGGGTGATGCTGTAGTAGGTGCGCCGGCCCTCGGTGTGGGTGGCGACGAGCCCTTCCTCCTCGAGCTTGCCGAGCCGCGGATAGATGGTTCCGGCGCTGGGGGAGTAGGTGCCGCCGAAGCGTTCGCTGAGCGCCTTGATGAGTTCATAGCCGTGCTTGGGACCCGTCTCCAGCAGCGCGAGCAGATAGAGCCGGAGTGCCCCGTGGGCAAAGACCGGAGGCATCAGGGGCCCTCTGTGGGCTCCGCGCCCGGCCGGCCGTGGAAGATCGACGTCTTACCCGAGACGGAGTTGGTGCGGACCAGCATGAGTTGGGTGTCGGGGCCGGCAATGGTCTCCACACTCCCGCTGGGCCGGTTGTACTTCTGGTCGTTGATCACGATGGCGCCGCTGCCGGACTTGGCGATGACGTCCACGCCGACGTCGTACGGGAGGCGGATGGTGACATCACCCGATACCGAATTTGCGCCGAAGTCCTCCGTGAAGCCGTGCAGGTCGAAGTTCAGGTCTCCGCTGACGGTGTTGGCCCGGATGTGGCTGAAATCGCCGGAGGCCGTGACCTCCCCCGAGACGCTCTTGGCCGTCAGCACGCCCTGGTGGTTGCGGGCGATCACCTCGCCGCTGACGGTGTTGACGGACAGGTTCCCGGAGGTTCCGTCGGCGAGGATGGAGCCGGAGACTGTGTTCAGCCGGGTGTGCCCGCCGATCCCGGCGACCATGCCGTCGCCGCTGACGGTGCCCGCCTCGACCTCCACGCCGGCCGGCAGGGCGATGCTGATGACAACGGAGTTGCTGCTGCTGTTGTTGACGGTGCCCATGAGGTTCTTGAACCAGCCCTGCGGGCCGAGCAGCTGGTGCCGGACCTCGAGGCGTCCGTTGACCAGGCTGATCGCGAGGGGGTCGCCGTGGACCTCGGACACTTCGATCCGCGCGACGGGCTCATCATGCGCGACGATATCGAAGCGCCCCCGGACGATGCCGAGCTTGAGCGAGGTGACGCCGTCGACGTCGATTGTCTGGGGACCGGTGACGGTCCAGCTGTTCTCTGTCATGGTTCCTCCGGCAAGGCGATACTGCACGCGAACGGTTGCGATATATCGCGACCATGAAGTCACGATATATCGCCAGTTTGTCCGCAGTCAAGATATATCGCGAATTTCCGGAGGAACCGGTGGGGAGGTGCGCGCGCGCTTACTCGGGGGCGTCGATCCGCAGCCACTGGAACCAGCCGCGGTGCAGGACGAGCCACGCCATGAGCCCGTAGCCGGCCTGTCCGGGGGTGCCCCCGTTGGCGGCGAGGTCCTGGCGCCACTGCTCGTGGTTCAGCAGCGGCGAGAACGTGTCGACGTAGAGGTGCTTCCGCCGGGTGGTGACGTCGGCGAAGGCGGTGTTGAGCTCACCGATCCTGCGGTTCTGGGCCGGGTCCAGGGTCGGCGGCGGACCCACCACGAAGACCTCGATCTTGTTCTGCGAGGCGGAGTCGAGGATGTTGGCGAGGTTGAGCCGGCTGCGGGCGGTGGAGAGGCCGAACTCGACGTCGCGGCTGGAGAGCCCGATCACCAGCCGGTTCTCGTGCTGGCCGTTGAAGCGGCGTCCGGCCTCCTCGAGCCAGCGGGAGGCCAGTCCCTCGGTGCCCTCCTGCGGGCAGGGCAGGGAATAGCATTCCAGGGACAGGCCGTCCTGCGGCGTGCGCGCCAGGACCCGCCCCAGCCAGCCCAGCGCCCGGGGATCACCCAGGCCGGCCAGCAGTTCATCGCCCACGGCTGCGATCCGCAGCTTTCGATCTTCCACGACTACCTCTTCACTTCAGAGCGTCCATTAAACGGTTAAACACAGCTGCCCGGCCGGAGTTGCGAGTTTCAATCTCCGGCCGGGCAGCGCTGACCTTACTTACGTGCGAATGCCTGCTTGAGCAGCGCGTCCTGCTCGGCCGCGTGGCGCTTCATCGATCCTGCCGCGGTGGAAGCCGAGGCGGGGCGGGACACGAGGCGGACCCGGCAGTCCAGTGCGTCCGGAAGGTTCAGGCCGATGAACGGCCACGGACCCTGGTTGGCCGGCTCGTCCTGTGCCCAGACAACCTCGGCGTTCGGGTACTTGGCAAGCTCAGCGGCAATCTCGGCGGCGGGCAGCGGGTAAAGCTGCTCGACCCGGACGATCGCTGTGGTCTTGTCCCCGGTCTTCTGCCGGGTGGACAGCAGATCGTAGTACAGGCGGCCCGAGACCAGCAGGACACGCTCGACGGCGGCGCCCTGCAGCTCCTCGTGGTCGGGGATGACGGTCTGGAAGCTGCCGGTGGTGAAGTCCTCCACCGAAGACGCCGCCGCCTTGAGCCGGAGCAGCTGCTTCGGCGTAAAGATGATCAGCGGCTTCCGCGGCCGGCTGTACGCCTGGCGGCGCAGCAGGTGGAAGTGCGACGCCGAGGTCGTGGGGTTGGCCACGATCATGTTTTCTTCGGCGCACATCTGCAGGAAACGCTCGATCCGGGCGGAGGAGTGGTCCGGTCCCTGGCCTTCGTAGCCGTGCGGCAGCATCAGCACCAGCGAGGAGCGCTGGCCCCACTTCTGCTCGGCCGAGGAGATGAACTCGTCGATGATGGTCTGCGCGCCGTTGACGAAGTCACCGAACTGCGCCTCCCAGAGCACCAGGGCATCCGGGCGTTCCACCGAGTAGCCGTATTCGAAGCCCATGGCTGCGTATTCCGACAGCAGGGAGTCGTAGATCCACAGCTTGGCCTGGTCATCGGAGAGATGTGCCAGCGGCAGCCACTCGTCG
>DASWAW010000421.1:0-8756 GCA_036390955.1 Arthrobacter sp. | reverse complement strand
GGCCAGACCACCGCCGGCGTGTACGCACCGAAGACCTCGATCTTCCGCTCGGATGACCTCTCGGTCTCCGATACGGAGAACCTGGTCCAGCTGTCCGTCAAGGTCACCCCGCTGCAGAACGGCGCGAACGACTACGCCTTCATCTGGCTGCCCCCGACGGTCATCCTGTCCACCGCCACCGCGACCGCCACCCGCACGGCCAACGCCGTGTCCAGTGTGACCGTGGTCTCCGGCGGTTCCGGCTACACGACCGTTCCGGCCGTCACCTTCTCCGGCGGCGGTGGCACGGGTGCAACCGCAACCGCAGTCGTCACCGGCGGTGTCGTGACCTCGGTCAACGTCACTGCAGGCGGCTCCGGTTACACCACGGACCCCACGGTCGCCATCGCGGCCCCGTAGTCCCAAAGACCCCTGTGGGGCCGGCGCGGACCCGGCCCCACAGGCTTTACCCCCGTCCGCAAACTCACAACGACTCATAGGAGATCAGCCATGTCCGCACTGAAGCTGGATGACCTGCGCAAGGGCGCAGAAAGCAAATACCCTGACTTTGAAATTGAGGCCGAGGACGGGAAGATCCTCGGCTTCCATCCGATCTTCCGGCTGCCCAAGGCCAAGCGCCGGGCGGTAGCCGCCGCCTTCGACCTCAAGACGCGCACTGAGGGCCTGGACGAGGACTCCGAGGTGGACCAGCCGGAGCTGTTCATTTCGGTTCTCTCCGACGCACTGAAGGCCGCGGAGCGGACCGAGGGTGACCATGCCGCCCTGGCCAAGTGGGCCGGCACGGAAGATCTTGGGATCTGGCTGTTCATCTTCACCAACTACTCCGAGACGACCGATTTGGGGGAAGCCTCGCCCTCGGAGAGCTGATTTCCGCATACGGCGAGGAGATCTACTTCGATCTCAAAGAGTTCTGGAATTTCGACCTCGTCAGCTTCATAGCTGGCGAGGTCTTTTCCACTATCACGCTCATCCTCGCCATGATCCGGAATCTCCCCGAGGGGTCGCGGTTCACCGCCGCCATGTCCGTTGACCGCACCGACGAAGAGAACTTCTTCGAGCCCGACCCGCGCCGCGAGGCGATCGCGGACATGCGCGTGTGGACCCTGGACCGCCGCCTGCAGGCCACAGAAATCAATGCCATTTATACCCAGATCGCCATCTCCGGCACCTGGGGCAAGGAAGGTCCTCCGGACTTCCCGGTGATCGGGCCCGCCTCCTGGCAGACGGAGACAAACAAACAGTCGAACGAGCCGAAAGACAACTTCGACGTACTCAAAAGAATGGGGTGGCCGGGTGGCTAACTTGAAGCTCGTTGGCGCTGTCGCAATCAAGGTCCGTCCGGATGCTAAGGGTTTCCGTCGGGAGACCCAGGTCGAGATCGACCGCGAGCTGGCCGGCTTCACGAAGGACGTCAAGGTTACGGCCAAGGTCAAGGCCGACACCACCGAGATGAAGGCCGACGTCCGGGTAGCCAAAGAGGAGATCGAAAAGGGTAAGAAGATTACCCTCAAGGTCGGCCTGGACTACGACTCCGTCCGCGCTGCGCAGAAGCAGCTGGACAAGATCGTCGCACCGACCAAGAACATCAAGGTGGACCTGAAGGAGCCCGAGAAGGCCCAGGCCAAGCTCGACAAGCTGATGCGCAAGTCCAAGGTCGAGATCACCTTCTCCCAGGATGAGCAGGGCTACCAGGAGGTCCTGGCCAAGATCGCAAGGATCCGCCGGGAGAAGATCGAAAAGACGATCAAGTTCAAGAAGGACGACGCCTCCCTCAACAAGCTTGAAGCCGAGATGCTCGCCAAGATCGCCGCCCTCGGCGGCAACGAGGTCGAGATCCAGTCCACCGTCAACATCTCCTACAACAAAAACCGGCCCTCCCTGGAGCGGGCGATCAAGGAGATCGACGCCGAGCTGGACAAGATCTCCGCCGTCCAGATCAGCGTCAACCTGAACCCCGCGGAGCTCCTCGCCGCAAGGGCCCGCCTGGAGGCGGAGCTGGGCGAGCAGACCGTCAAGCTGGAGTACGACGCCAACGAGGGCGGTCTCCGGGCCCTCAGGGCCAAGCTTGAGGCGATGCTGCCCAAGCTGCACATCGAGACCACGCTGGACGAGGCGGCGCTGCGGGAGCAGCTGGCCCTCCTCGACGGCAAGATCAAGGCTGCCGAGCAGAACAAACTCCGCATCAGCCCCGCCATTGACACGGTGAGCTACTTCAAGGCCCTGGTCGAGATCAAGACGCTGACCAAGAACCAGACCGTCCGGATCTTCACCCGGGTGGATACCGGCTCGCTCCTGTTCGCCGCCGCCAAGCTCACCGGCCTTCGGGCTGCCTCCCGCTGGACCGAGGAATTCGCCCGGTCCCTCGGGACCCTCGACCGCAACCTGCCGATCGTGGCAGCCGTTGTGGTCGGGCTCTCCACGCTCGCCTCCGGAGTCCTGTCGCTGACCGCCAACGTCTTCTCCCTCGGCAACGGCCTCGGCGAGGTTCTCCGCATGGCAGGCCTGCTCTCCCCGGCTTTGCTCCTCGGTCTCGGGTCCGTGATGACCGTCTTCACCGGCGTGTTCAAGGACTTCGGTGCGGCCGTCAACGGCGACTCAAAGGCGATCGAGAAGCTGTCCGCCTCGGGCAAGCAGGCCGCGGCGGAAATCCGGGTGCACTTCCAGAGCATCCGCGAGACGATCTCGGGGAACTTCTGGGACCGTGCCGGCGATGCCATGCTGCGCTTCACCAGGGTCGCCCTGCCGCAGGTTCAGAGCGGTCTCGGCGCCCTCGCCACCTCCCTCGGGGGGATCTTCTCCGGCGTCCTCGAATCCTTCTCCAGGCTCTCCGAGCAGAGCGGCATCAAGGTCTTCTTCTCCAACCTGACCCGTGGCTTCGACATCGCCCAGACGGGCCTGGCGTCCTTCATGAGCGCATTCAACACCCTCGCCATAGTCGGCTCGACCATGTTCCCCAAGATCGGCCGAGCCTTCGAGCAGTGGGCCACCAGGTTTGACGCCTGGGTCCAGCGGCTCGCCGCCGACGGCACCCTCAATCGGTGGATCGACAAGGGCATCGAGGGCATGCACGACCTGTTCAATGCAGGCGCATCCATCGTCAAGGTCTGGGGCAACATCGGCCTGGCTGCCCAGGCAGCCGGCGCCGTCACCCTGCACTCGTTCGCCCAGATGATGGAGCGTCTCGACAACTTCACCGCCGGCGACCGCTTCCAGCGGAACATGCGGCTGATCTTCCAGGGTGCCCGCGAGGCAGCGAACTCCTTCCACGATTCCCTCAAGGACCTCGGTCCGGCAATGGATGTCTTCTCGGTCACGGTCAAAAACTCCCTCTCTGGCGCGGGCAAAGCGCTCGGGGCCTTCATCGCCACCATCGGCGATGTGATGGCCAGCCCGAAGCTCAACACGGGCATCGTCGCCTTCCTGGACGGGATCAAAGCCATGTTCGAGTCGCTGCGGCCCAGCGCCAACGCGGTCGCAACCATCCTGCAGACTTTCGGGCAGGTCCTTGGCACGGTGGCCCGCGATTCGGGACCACTGTTCCGCAACCTGTTCCAGCAACTGGCAATCGCCATGACCACGGCCTGGCAGGCCCTGGAGCCCCTCCTGCCCGGACTCGTCCTACTCGGCACGACAATCGTGAACGTTTTGGGCCCGGCCCTCACTGACATAGCAAGATCGGCAATCCCGGCCTTTGCTACCGGGGTTGAGAAAATCGGCACCGGGCTTGTGCCCCTGATCAAGGTACTCGCGGACGTCGCTGTCGGGTTTACGCAGTTCGTCTCCGGCCTGCCGCTGGGCGTGGTTGTCGGCTTTGGAGCCGCGATCGTCACGCTCGGCACGTCAATGAGAATCGCGGCTACCGTCGTCCCGCTCGCTGCCGCCGCGCTGGAGGTCTTCGGCGTCACCGCCGCGATCACCGCCGCCCGGGTCCAGCTCATGATCCCGGTCGTCGGCCTCTTCCTCGCCGCCCTGACCGGCGGCATTGCCGCCGCTGTCACCGGGCTCGCAACCTCCCAGAAGAATGCGGCCCCCTTCGCCAGCAGCTACGCGGCAGCCCTGGAGGAAGATGCCAGGGCCGCAAACAACTACTCCGACGCCATCGGTGAGGCCACGCTCAAGACAGCCGCCAAGAACCTGGTTGACTCCGGCGCTTTCCAGCTCGCGGAAAAGCTCGGCATCAGCCATGAGACCCTCACAAAGGCCGTCACCGGCAACGGCGCCGCCTATGACGAGGTCACGGGGAAGATCGGCGCCGCCAATAAGACCTACAGCGAGGCCGTCGACAGGGCACTGAAGGCCGCCGCAGCAAGCGGTGAGTTCGGCGGCGCGATCGAAAACGATCTGACTCCACAAATGGCGGAAAACAACAAGGTTGCCGACGAGCTGAACGGCAAGCTGGGCGAACAGAAGAACAGCTTCGAGAAGGCCCGTTCCGACATCAAGCTCACCAACCAAGTGCTCGGCGAGCTGGGCATCAAATCCGACAATGCGGGCGACAGCCAGCAGAAGCTCGGCGAAAAGGCCACGGCTGCAAGCCGGGCGCTCGGAGAAGCTGCCGCGGCGACCACCGTGCTGACAGATACCTTCTCCAGCAGCCAGTCCAAGATCGACGCAATGCGCAAGTCCCTGGAACTCCTGGTTGGCCCCAATGTCAAGCAGCAGGCTGCCGAGTCCCTGGGCGCCTACGCCAAGGGCTTCCAGGATCTCATGGCCACCGTCGTCCCGCTCGAAAAAGACATCAGGAAACTCGGCGACAGCGCCTACGGCGAGAACGGATTCCTCAACGTCGCCAGCGGCAACAAGGCCGTCCTGCAGCTCAACCAGGCCCTGGTCGACCAGGTCAACAATCTCTGGCTGGGAGCCAAAGCAGTCTACGACGCCGCCATCAAGGCCGGCGACGGCGCCAATACGGCCTTCGCTAAGTCCCGGAAGTTCATCGACGACCGCAAGGGCGACTACGACCAGCTGGTTGCGAAATCCGGCCTCGCGGCCGATAAGGTCAACGGCCAGTGGGATGCCGTCTTCGGCAAGGACTGGGTCCTCCGGGTCAGCCTTGAGGGAACCACGGAAGCCTTTGTCAGGGCCCAGCAGATCATCACGATGCTCCACGGCCAGTTCGACGGCCAGAAGTTCCAGGCCTACCTGGACGCCAATCCGGACAAGGCCGTGAAGGCCTTCACGGACGTAAACGGCCTCGCCCTGGACTTCGTCAACCATGAGTGGAAGACCTCGCTCGACGCCGTGCCGGACAAGGCTGAGGCCGTGATCCAGGGTCTGATCGGATACACCAACGAGCAGTGGACCAACGGCGACTTCCTGGCCATCCTTGCGGTGTCCAAGAAGATCCCCGGCCTGGCCGAGGCCCTGCAGGACATCCGCAACGGGGTCGCTCTGCCGTTCTACGCCAACATCTTCGCGCAGCTCAACGGCGCGTCGGTGCGGGCCGTTGAGATCGCACTCCTCTCGCTGACCTATCCGCGCACCGTGGCCGTCCGCGTGGCCTTCGACAACACGGGCGGCGGCAACCCCGTGGCCCGGGGCGGGCAGCGCGTGATCGGCAGCGCCAACGGCTCCATCATGAACAGCCTCGGCCACGGCCAGTCCGGCTTCCGGCCGGCCAGGTTCTACGCCAACGGCGGCATCGAAAACCACGTCGCGCAGATCTCCCGCCCGAACGGTCCCCTGAGGATTTGGGGCGAGCGGGAGACTCAGGGAGAGGCCTACGTACCTCTGGCCGCATCCAAGCGTCCGCGCTCGGTGCAGATCCTCAAAGAGGTGGCCAACCGCTTCGGTTACCAGCTGACCAAGGCGCAGCAGTTCGCCAACGGCGGGACCACCGTGGGACCCACTTCCCACACGTCCGCCGACGTCCACATCGGGTCGATCCACACGGTCGACATGAATGAAGCAGTCGCCAAGCTGCGGCAGTCCCAGAGGGACGCCCTGGCCGTGGCCGGCATCTCAAGTATCGGAGTATAACGGTGGTAACGAACGTCTTTGTCGGGGCTGACGGCGCGCCCGAGCCCCCCAACCCGTGGCCGGGCATGAGCATGCTCTGGACCGGGTATGACGGGCGTATCTGGGATCTCACCTCGGGCCGCAACGGCGTGTGCATGCTCCCGGGGGTCCGGGGGCTGACCATGCCCCCGGTCACCCACCACAAGAGCCGGACGGCCTCGGTCCCCGGCGCCCGCTGGCGCGGTTCCTCCACCGAGGAGCGCGAGGTCTTCTGGCCCATCCAGATCTACAGCGACATCGGCTCCGTGGATTGGGTGGCCCAGGACAAGGCGTTCTGGGCCACCATGCAGCCCCAGCGCACGGGCGTATGGACAGTCATCCAGCCCAGCGGCGCGACCCGGGACCTGACGCTGCGCTTCCGCGACGACGGCCAGGCCACCTTCAATAATGATCCGGTCCTGGCCGGGTGGATGAACTACGGGATCACCCTGGATGCCGAGCAGCCCTACTGGGAAGGCACCCCGATCCTGGCGACCTGGCGGGCCGGCGCGCCGACGCAGTTCTTCGGTGGCGCCAATATCGTCACGATCGCCTCCGGCCAGGAGGCCACCAGCGCCAAGATCGACAACCCCGGGGACGTCCCGACGTACCCGATCTGGACCCTCACCGGCCCGCTCTCCGCGGCCACCCTGGGCATCGCCGGGCGCACGATCAGCATCGGCTTCGACATCCCGTCGGGCTCGACGCTGGTCGTCGACACCTCCCCGTCGGTCCTGACCGCCATGATGGGCGGCACCGACCGGATCGCCTCGCTGGGCACGTCGGACTTCGCCCCCGTCCCTGCGGGGATGGGCATCCCGATCACCCTTGCGGTGGTCGGCTCCGGCACGGTCAAGATGGAGATCACCCCGCTCTACTACAGGGCGTGGTGACATGGGCATTGCCAACCCGTTCACGATCGAAATCTACGACAAGAACTTCAACCTCAAGTGCTTCATCGGCGACCCGGAAACCGTGGTCGCCACGCCCCGGTACAACCAGAAGTCCACCGCCGTCTTCACCGTGGCCTCGGACCACCACCGTCTCCCTGAGTTGACCGCGTTCGGCGCCCGCGCCGTGCTGCGCTACTACGGGGAGTTCCTCATGTCCGGGATCATCAACCTGCGCTCCGGCCAGGGACCCGGCGTCAGCGGAATCGTCAGCATCTACCTTGACGGGGACTTCCGGATCCTGGACAACGTCCTGGGCTGGGTGGTCCCCAGCGCCGTCATCAGCCAGCAGGGCTCCTCCGAGTACTACGTGATCGGCGGCAACGCCGAGTCCGTGGTCAAGGACCTGGTGACCGCCAACGTCATCACCCGCCTGGGGCTGCCGGTCATCTGCGCGAACAACCAGAACCGTGGGGCCGTCATCCCCGGCGGCATCAAGGCCCGCTTCCAGCCCCTTCGGGACCTGCTGCTGCCGGCGGTCGAAAACGCCGGCCTCGGAATCACGTTCTCCCAGGAGGGCAGCCGGATCGTGTGCGACGTCTACGTCCCCAGGACATCCCCCCGCGTCCTCACGGAGCGCGGCGGCATGATCACCGACTGGACCTGGTCCGACGCCAACCCCGCCGCCACCCGTGTGGTGGTGGCCGGGCAGGGTGACGGCATGGCCCGGGTCTTCCGGACCACGGCCGACACGGTCACGGAGGGGATCTACGGGGACATGGTTGAGGTTTTCCGGGACGCCCGTGACGCCGACACCACCGCCCTGCTCGATGCCCGTTCCCAGGAATCCCTTGCGGACGGCCGGCCCAAGTTCGGCTTCTCCCTGACCCTGGCCGAGACCGCCACCTTCCGCTACGGCGGCACCGGCATTCACGTCGGGGACCGCGTCACCGTCGACCTCGGCTTCGCCGAGCGCACCGACATACTCCGCGAGGCGGTCCTTTCCTGGAACAGGAATGACGGCGTCACGGTGCTCCCGCTCGTCGGGGAAATCCAGGACAACCCAGACCGCACCCTCGGCAACTTCCTCCGGAGTCTCCGCAGGGGCATTTCAGATTTGAAGGTGACTAAGTAATGGCTATCACAAGTATCGGCTATGACGGGACGGTCGACGAGACCGAGTGGACCAAGCTCATGGGGGACGCGGCCCGCTCCACCTACGGCATCGTCGGCCGCAACGACTGGAAGGTCACGGCCCACCCCACCCTGAGCCTCGGCGTGTCCGTCGCCACCGGCTCCGGCTGGGGCCAGGGTGTCTATGACACCTCCAGCACCACCGTCTCCCTGTCCGGCGCCTCGATCTCCTCCGGCTCCCGCTGGGACATGGTCGTGGCCCGGCGCAACTGGTCCGGCACCGGTGGTGTCACCTCGTTCGCCATGATCACCGGCACGGCCACCAAGGCCCTGCCGACGCGCAACTCCAGCCCCGGCGCCCTGGACGACCAGCCGATCGCCCTGGTCCAATTCACCGCCGGCCAGACGGCACCGACGGCCCTGGTGGACCTGCGGGTATGGGCCGGCACCGGCGGGGGCCTGGTCGCCACGGAAATCCTGGCCCGGGACTACAACGCCGACGTGGGAACCCGGATGTTCATCAACGGCGAGGACTGGGTCTCCGGACTCAACTCCTCCGGGGCCCAGACCTGGATCCGGATCTCGGCCATGGCGTCCGTCCAGCTGTACGCCCTCGGCGGCGCCCTGCTCGGCAGCGGCGCGACCAATGCCACACAGTTCATGATCCAGTCCGGGTCCACCGTCCAGACCACCGACGGCGCCGGCTACGGCCGGATCACCTGGCCGTCACCGTTC
>DASWAW010000420.1:0-2760 GCA_036390955.1 Arthrobacter sp. | reverse complement strand
CGCGACCTCCGACCTCAACGACCTCTACCGCCGCGTGATCAACCGCAACAACCGCCTCAAGCGCCTGCTTGATCTCGGTGCCCCGGAGATCATCGTCAACAACGAGAAGCGCATGCTTCAGGAAGCCGTTGACAGCCTCTTCGACAACGGCCGCCGCGGCCGTCCGGTCACCGGACCGGGCAACCGTCCGCTGAAGTCCCTGAGCGACATGCTCAAGGGCAAGCAGGGTCGTTTCCGCCAGAACCTCCTGGGTAAGCGCGTTGACTACTCCGGCCGTTCCGTGATCGTCGTCGGCCCGCAGCTGAAGCTGCACCAGTGTGGCCTGCCGAAGCAGATGGCGCTGGAGCTCTTCAAGCCGTTCGTGATGAAGCGCCTGGTTGACCTCAACCACGCCCAGAACATCAAGTCGGCCAAGCGGATGGTGGAGCGCTACCGCCCGCAGGTTTGGGATGTCCTCGAAGAGATCATCACCGAGCACCCCGTGCTGCTGAACCGTGCACCCACCCTGCACCGTCTCGGCATCCAGGCGTTCGAACCGCAGCTTGTTGAAGGTAAGGCAATCCAGCTTCACCCGCTGGTTTGTGGCGCCTTCAACGCTGACTTCGACGGCGACCAGATGGCAGTGCACCTGCCGCTGAGCCCCGAAGCCCAGGCTGAGGCCCGCATCCTGATGCTGTCCTCGAACAACATCCTGAAGCCCTCTGACGGCCGCCCGGTGACGCTGCCTTCGCAGGATATGATCATCGGCCTCTACCACCTGACCACCAAGCGTGTCGGTTCAGCTGGCGAGGGCCGGATCTTCTCCTCCGTCGCGGAAGCCATCATGGCGTACGACCTGCACGAGCTGCACCTGAACTCCCAGGTCAAGATCCGTCTTGAGGGCTTTGTCCCTTACGCCGGCTGGGAAGCTCCGGAAGGCTACGAGCCGGGTCAGACCGTGCTCGTCCAGACCTCCCTGGGCCAGGTTCTCTTCAACGAGACCCTGCCCGCGGACTACCCGTGGGTCGAGAATGTTGCCGACAAGGGCGAACTGTCCACGATTGTCAACGACCTCGCCGAGCGCTACCCGAAGGTGGTCACGGCGGCAACGCTGGACAACCTGAAGGATGCCGGTTTCTACTGGGCCACCCGGTCCGGCGTCACCGTCGCCATCTCCGACATCGAGGTGCCCAAGGACAAGCCGCGGATCCTCGCCGGTTACGAGACCATGGCCGCCAAGATCCAGGGCCAGTACGACAAGGGCCTGATCGACGACGACGAGCGTCGCCAGGAACTTATCGAGATCTGGAACAAGGCCACGAACGAGATCGCCCAGGCGATGCGTGACAACCTGTCCCCGATGAACACGATCAACCGCATGGTGTCCTCCGGCGCCCGTGGTAACTGGATGCAGGTCCGCCAGATCGCGGGTATCCGTGGCCTGGTGGCCAACCCTAAGGGCGAGATCATCCCGCGTCCGATCAAGTCCTCGTACCGTGAGGGCCTGTCGGTGCTGGAATACTTCATCGCCACGCACGGTGCCCGTAAGGGTCTGGCTGACACCGCGCTGCGTACCGCCAACTCGGGTTACCTGACCCGTCGTCTGGTGGACGTGTCGCAGGACGTCATCGTCCGCGAAGAGGACTGCGGCACCGAGCGCGGTCTGATGACCGCCATCGCGGTCGCTGACGCCAACGGCGAGCTGGTCCTGGACGAGAACGTCGAGAACAGCGCGTACGCCCGCACCCTGGCCGTGGATGTCGTTGACTCCAAGGGCAAGGTCCTGGCAGCAGGTGGCACCGACTGCGGCGACGTCGTCATTGCCGAACTGTTCGCAGCCGGCATCACCGAGGTCAAGGTCCGCTCCGTACTCACCTGTGAGTCCAGCGTCGGTACCTGCGCCCTCTGCTACGGCCGTTCGCTGGCCACGGGTAAGACCGTCGACATCGGTGAGGCAGTCGGCATCATCGCCGCACAGTCCATCGGTGAGCCGGGTACCCAGCTGACCATGCGTACGTTCCACACCGGTGGTGCTGTTTCCTCCAGCGGTGGCGACGACATCACCCAGGGTCTGCCCCGTATCCAGGAGCTCTTCGAAGCCCGTACTCCGAAGGGTGTCGCACCGATTGCTGAAGCAGCCGGCCGCATCACCATCGAAGAGTCCGAGCGGCAGATGCGCCTGGTCATCACCCCGGATGACGGATCCGAAGAGATCGCTTACCCGGTACTGCGCCGTTCACGTCTTCTCATCGAAGACGGCGAGCACGTCAGCGTCGGCCAGAAGCTCATCAACGGTCCGGTCGACCCCAAGCAGGTTCTGCGCATCATGGGCCCCCGTGCCGCGCAGAAGTTCCTGGTGGACGAAGTCCAGGGTGTGTACCGCAGCCAGGGCATCGGTATCCACGACAAGCACGTCGAGGTTATCGTCCGCCAGATGCTGCGCCGCGTCACGGTCATCGAGTCCGGCGAATCGGACCTGCTGCCCGGCGAGCTCGCCGAGCGCAGCCGCTTCGAAGATGCCAACCGCCGTGTTGTGTCCGAGGGCAAGACGCCGGCTTCCGGCCGTCCCGAGCTCATGGGCATCACGAAGGCGTCCCTGGCGACCGAGTCCTGGCTGTCCGCAGCTTCCTTCCAGGAGACCACCCGCGTCCTGACGCAGGCGGCCATGGAAGGCAAGAGCGATCCGCTGCTCGGCCTCAAGGAAAACGTCATCATCGGTAAGCTCATCCCGGCCGGCACGGGTCTCCCGCGCTACACCGAGGTCACGGTGGAGCCCACTGA
>DASWAW010000419.1:0-8726 GCA_036390955.1 Arthrobacter sp. | reverse complement strand
CTCGACCTTGCCGCGTCCCCGCACACGCTCATCAACGGAGCGTGCGGCACTGGCAAGTCCGTCATGCTGCGGGCCCTGGCGATGTCGGCCCTCGATAACGGCTTCGATGTCGTCGCCATCGACACCATCATGATGGCGCTCAACTTCCGGACCCTCGAGGGCAAGGCCACCATTGCCCGGGACGGCGAGGCGGCCGTGGCCGCACTCAGCGACATCGTCGCGGAGATGGGCCGCCGGAAGGAACTCCTTCGGACCCACTCCGTCTCCGTCTCCCGTTGGGTCGAGCTCCCGGAGTCCGTGCTTGCCGCGGAGAACGTCCGCCCGATCCTGGTCGTCATCGACGAGTACGCGTCCACCGTCACCCCGTACCCGGTCCCGAAGAGCCTCGACAAGGAATCCGAAGAGTTCCTCGAGGTCCTGGCACACAACGCCACGGCCGACCGGATCAAGCGTCTGACGGCCAAGCTCCTCCGCGAGGCCCGCTTCGTCGGGATCCACCTGGTCATTAGCACCCAGCGCCCGGACTACGTCGCGTTCGACGGTGAAATGCACGCCAACCTCGGCAACGTCATCATGACCGTCCGCCCGGGCAAGGCAGTCAGCCCACTCATGATCGACATGGCGTTCAGCGGCAAAGCAGACAAGGCTGCGGTGTCGGCCGCTGTCGCCACAGCCGTCGCTGCACCCAGCCACGGCCACGCCGTCCTGGTCACCGAGCACGGCGCCGTCACGCCGCTGCAATTCAGCCTCCCGGCCAACGAGTAGCGCGCCCCGGAGGACCGGCCGGCAGCCAACCGGGTTGCCGGCCGGTCTTGTCCTCCGTGCAGTCATCGAGTGGACAGCGATACGTCTTTATGGATACAATGTTTATGTAAGCAAGGAACGCTTCAAAAGGTCTTCAGGGCTCCTGGAACCTCAGCCCGCACAGAACGGATCTACCTTGAACACGATCGCCAGCACCCGCCTCAGCCTCCCGCTCGGACGCACCGAGAACCAGAGCCCTGTCAGCCTCGACCTGGACACCTCTGCCCACACGCTCGTGGTCGGAGACCCCGGCACCGGCAAAACCGTCCTGGTGCGCGGACTGGCGGAGGCGGCCAACCGGCGCGGCTTCCGTGTCAGCACCCACTACGACGAGTATGCCCTCTGCGTCCTCCCTGACCTCCTGGGCGAGGCAACCCGCCGGAACGCTGTTCTGGACAGCTTCGGGGTCAAGCGCTCCGAAGACCTCCCCGCATCCGTCCTCGCCGCATCGGACTTCCGCCCCGTCATGCTCATCATCGAGGATTACGCATACGGCCGGTTCATGCCCGGGGCGGCGCCGCTCAGCGACAGGGCCAAGCGGCTCCGGGCCAGCGTTCTTGAGTTCATGCGCGCAACCCGTCTGCGTGAGCACGCCGCCGGGATCCATCTGGTCATCGTCTCGGAGCGCCCCGATTCCGAGATGCTTCCCGCTAAGGCGCTGGCCGGATTCGGCAACGTCATCATGACGGTCCGCCCGGGCAAGGCACCCAGCCCCGAGCGGCTCACGGCGGCCTTCTACGGCATGGCAGAACCCGGCGACGTGACGGAAGCCGCCGCCTCAGCCGCAGCCGCCGGAACCTACGGCCAAGCAATCCTGGCGGACGGGGACGTCGCCCAGTTCCGGTTCGGGATCGCCGGCGAAGAGTAGAAGCCCGCGGGGCTGGCCGCTGGCCGAGATGTCACCGGCCAGCCCCGCACACAGCACCACAACAAAGATCGCCGGGGCTCCCGGGGATCTCAGACCGCACAGAACGGATTCACCTTGAACACGATCGCCAGCACCCGACTCAGCCTGCCCCTCGGTCGCAACGAGAACCAGAACATCGTCAGCCTCGACCTGGCCGGATCCGAGCACACGCTCATGGTCGGGTACCCTGCCAGCGGAAAGACCGTCATGAAGCGGAGCCTTATGGCTGCAGCGACCCGGCGCGGATTCGACGCCTCGTACAGGGATAGCGATGACGCCCGCCACGCGCTCGAAGCCCTCGTGGCCCTGGTGTACATCCGGAAGGATGTTCTGCGCTGCCACAAGGTCGACCGCTGGTCCGATCTCCCGGAGTTCGTCCTCGCCAGCGAAAACTCAAAACTCCGCCCCATGCTGTTCATCATCGACGACTACGGGCACCGCGGTTTCTCGAAGCGTGAGATCCAGAGCCACCGCCTGCAGGCCCTGCTGGCCGAGGCCCTGAGCGAGGTGCGCAACGTCGGCATCCACCTGGTCATCCTCACTGAGCGCGGGGGCCTGGAGTCGATGACCCCTGAAATGCTGGCCGGCTTCGACAACGTCATCATGCCGGTGTCACGCTTCGTGACTCCCAGCCCCGAACTGATCGCCGCTACGTTCCACGGGAAGGGTGACCTGGACAAGGTGCTGGACGCCGTGGAATCGGCCCACACTGCCGGTACGGGGAATGCGGTGTTGGTTAGCGGGAACGGAGACATCACCCCGTTCCAGTTCGGCATGGCCGGAGAGGAGTAGAACGCCTCGAAACTGACCGGCAGCCCGTTGCGGGCTGCCGGTCAGTGGCGTTTTTGGAATAGACGCAAATACGCTATACTGTTTAAGTAAGCAAGGAACGCCAGTAGAGGATGAATCATGAACCAGCACCGCCGCTCCAACACCCGCCTGCGGTTCACCCTCGCCTTTGCGGCCCTCGTGGGCGCCGCTGCCCTGGTTCTGACCGGGTTCACTTTCCTGCCCGGCACCCCGACCCCCGGCGTCGGATCCTCCCCGGCACCGCTCGGCCGGCCGACGCCTCTGGCTACCGCCAGTTCCTCCTACACTTTCCTTGACGCATCCGGCACCCGCCCGGTCAGCTATGACCCGTGCCGGGCGATCCACTACGTCACCCGCACCGCCAACCAGCCCGAACAGGGGCCCGAGCTCGTTGCCGAAGCGATCGCCGCGGCGTCCCACGCGACCGGCCTGGTCTTCATCAACGACGGCGCCACTGACGAGAACCCCTCCGCCCGCCGGGCATCATTCCAGCGGGCCCGCTACGGCGACCGCTGGGCCCCGATGCTCATCACCTGGCAGACCAGCGCCGAAGACTGGCGCTTCACCAACAATGGCCTCAGCGACGTCCTGGGCGTCAGCGCCAGCGAGTCCGTCAAAGGCGCACCCGGAACCCCCGACGCCTACGTCACCGGCCAGCTGGCCCTCAACGGCCCCGCCCTCCAGAACATGCTCAGCCGGGACAAGCGCGACGCCGCCCGCGCCGTCGTCGAACACGAACTCGGTCACATCCTCGGACTGGCGCACGTCAGCGATCCGGCTCAGCTGATGTTCGAGCACGAAACCGGCGCCGCCTACACCTACCAGGCCGGGGACCTTGCCGGGCTCGCACAGCTCGGCCAGGGCACCTGCCAGCCGGGCATCTAAGACCATGAGCCGACACCAGGAAGCCACCATGACCACCCGCCGCCGCACCGTCCGGAAACTTCGCCGCCCGCGCCCTTTTTTGGGCCTGGTGATGGCGGCCGTCATGGTCGGATTCGCCGCCGCACCCACTCCGCTCTCACCCCATGCTTTGCAGGTCATGTGGTCCGCCCAGGCAGCCGCCGCTCACGCAGCCTCTCCCGAGGCTGCGGCCGCAGCTGTCGCCGTCCTTGCGCCGCGCAAGGTACCGACGTCTCCCACGTCACCGGCGCCGGGGTTCCTCGAGCGCAGTCACCCCCTGGGTGCGCCCGCGCCGATGGCGTCACCGGCTAGCAGCGCCTTCAAATTCATGGAGACCAACCCCGACAACTCCCCTGTTACCTACGACCCCTGCCGGCCGATCCATTACGTCACCAACGGCGCCAAACAGCCCGAAAACGGCCCGCAGCTCGTGAAAGACGCCGTTGCGGCCGTCTCCCGTGCGACCGGTCTCGTCTTTATCGACGACGGCGCCACAACCGAGCCGGGCGGCTTCACCCGCAAGGCGTTTCAGCCGGAGCGCTACGGTGACCGCTGGGCGCCGGCACTCATCGCCTGGGTCGCTCCTTCAGAACAGCCGACAGCCGCAGGCCGGGCCATCAGCCAGTCGTCCCGTGCAAGTAGTGGCGACTCCACCTATAAGACTGGTGAAGTGGACATCAGCGCGAACCCTGCCTACAGTGACAAATTCGAGCTGGCCGTTCTGAAGCACGAACTCGGCCACCTTGTCGGCCTTGCACACGATGACGACGGGGATGAGCTGATGAACTCCAAGGCAATCCACCAGGTGTACGAGTACCAGCCGGGTGACCTGACCGGACTCGCCATGCTCGGCCAAGGCAAATGCGAGACGAGGTTCTGACCGTGGACAAACGACGAACCCGACCGGCTCCCGCACTGGCGGTGGCCGCTGCCCTGATCCTGGCCAGCCTGGCCCTCGAGCCGGTCCTGTCACCCGCCCCAGCCCCGGCCGCCACAGGAACTGCCACGGATGCCAGTGACCTCCTTACCGCTCTCACCCCGCCCGGGACGCCGGCCTCCATCACCGCGTACGGTCCTGAATCCGCCCAGCCGCTCGGGAAGCCGGCACCCCTGACGGTCCCCAGCTCCGAATACGCCTTCATGCAGAAGGCACCGGACGGCACCCCGGTGGCCTACGACCCGTGCCGGCCGATCCACTACGTCACACGCGCGGCGAACGCGCCGGCCGAGGGCGCCCAGCTCATCAAAGAATCCATCGCCGCAGTCTCCCTTGCCACCGGCCTGGTCTTCATCGACGACGGAGCCACCACCGAGGCACCCGCCGCCAGGCACGTGTCCTTCCAGCCGGAGCGCTACGGCGCCCGGCCGGCACCGGTGCTGATCGCCTGGGCAACCGCCGCCGAGGAACCGCGTTTCACCGACGACCCGTCAGCGCCGACAGCAACCGGAGGCCTAAGCGCCAGCGAAGCGTTCATCACCAAGGATTCCGTGGTCACCTATGCCAGCGGGCAGGTGGCCCTCAACGGCCCCGGCATCCGCCGCGTCATCGATCATCCGGACGGATTGAATCAAGCCCGCGGCGTCATCGAACACGAGCTCGGCCACCTCGTGGGCCTCGACCACGTCCCCGGCGCACAGCTGATGGGCCCCGTCCTGGCGCCTGGCGTCTCCAGCTACCAGCCCGGCGATCTAGCCGGCCTGTCCTTGCTTGGCCAGGGGAAGTGCCACCCCAGCTTCACTCTGCCGGGGCTCTGACCGGCGCCGGCGGCGGAGAGTCTCAGGCTCATCCTTTCCGGACAGTCCATTCCGACCCGTCACGGACGACTTCGAAGGTGGTGAGGTCATCCGCGGCGCCGGCGGCCGGGTGTGCCTGCAGCTGCCAGACCTCGACGTCGATACGGCTGCCCGGATCCCTGACGCTCATCCGCGTCTTCGTCTCCCACCAGGGGACACGCTCGAACCAGCGCACCGGCTCAGCACCGATCAGCCAGATCTGCCCTTCGAGGGAGAAGTAGATTGGCACACCCTCATCCGAGGTCGTCACATCGATGGTCTTCACGTGTACGTTCTGTCCCCATATACCGGCGATATACCGGCGCTGTCTTTGGCCGGGCTGCGGTTACTTCGTGGCGTTGGGGTGGTGCGTGTGGACGTCGACCAGCACAACGGATTGCCCGTCGACGTAGAACCATAGCCGGGCACCGCCCGGGAGCTCCATCTGCCAGCGGGCATGCGTCCGTCCCTGGTGGGCGATGGTAGCCAGGTCACCTTTCAGCTGGTGGTTCGTCGCCGATTCCTCCTGCGGGGTCCTGGTGAGAAAATCCCAGGCGTCGACAACGGCGTTGCGCTTCGTCGCCAGAAGATCTTTCCAGCCCTTTTCCGCCTGCCGGGTGGCGAACTGGATCTCGAACTCAACCTTCTTGAGCGGGCGGGGAACGCCGGCCAGCTTGGCGCTCACGCAGTGCGCGGATCGGCGACCACGGTGGGTTCAATCCAGTCAAGCTGGTCATCTGGGGTGTAGCCGGCGCTGAGAGCTTCGGCCGTGGACTTCCAGGCCCGGAGGGTGATCAGGGCCTTGTCGAAGCGCGCGACGGAAGCGCACGCGCGGGTGATGGCGACAATCTCACGGGCAAAGGATTCCTGGTCGGCCTGGCTCAGAAACGCCATCCACGGGAAAGGTGTCCCGAGCCTTTCGACGAACGGGACTTCAGGGTCGGCCAGGGATGCCGTCACCAGGTGCGCGGCCAGCTCCATGCCCTCGTGGTCCGTATCGAATTCCCTGGTCGTCAGCAGGGTCAGCGGGGCGCCGTCGCGGCGGGTGATCGTGACGGGGCCTTCCTCGGATGCCTTGAAGACCGCAGCCGGGTTCCTGGAGAGCTCGGAAGACTGCACGGTGCGGGAGATCGTTGCCTGTGACATAACCCCAGTATTCAGATTATGTTCTGAAGAGTCAACCGGTGATCCGCCGAGTATCGTGGCCCCATGTCCGAGCTCCCGCCGGCGACCCTGCGTGCACCATCCCTGGCGATGGCAAAACCGGTGGCGCGCGTGCCCGGCCCCGCGGTGCTGCCCGGCGGCTGTGTCTATGAGCCCAAATGGGACGGTTTCAGATGCGGAGTCGTCGCGGAGGAAGCCGGGGTGACGATCTGGTCCCGCCAAGGCAAGGACCTGACCCGGTACTTCCCGGACCTGGCGGCCGCCGCGCAGGAACACATCCCCGCGGGGTGCGTCGTCGATGGCGAGGCGCTCACCTGGACCGGAGACCGGCTCGACTTCAATGCCCTGCAGACCCGGCTGACCACGGCGCGCCGGGCCCTGCCGGCCCTGGTCAAGGAACACCCCGCATCATTCGCGGCGTTCGACATACTCGCCGTCGCCGGCCACGACACCCGCGGCCTGATCCTCTCGGACCGGCGGGCCCTGCTGGAAGAGTTGGCCGCCGGCTGGGCTCCGCCGCTGAATCTGTCACCGGCCACCTCCGACTACGCCACGGCGCTGGAATGGTTTGAGGAGATGCCAGCCACCGGGATTGAAGGGCTGGTGGTCAAGGGTGCCGCCCAGAAGTACGAGGGCGGGGTCCGGCAATGGCTGAAGGTCAAGCATCGGGACAACATCGACGTCGTGTGCGCGGCAGTCATTGGCCGCCGGGATGCCCCGTACGCCCTGGTTGTCGGCCTCCCCATGTTCGGCAGGCTCTGGATCGTCGGATCCACGACTGCGCTGGGGCGTTCCGCGTCCCAGCACCTGGCTATGCACCTACACAGCCCGCGGCCGGATCATCCGTGGCCGGAGGAGATCTCCCCGACCGTCATTGACCGGTTCACGTCCCGGAAAGACCCGATCCGGCTCACCCGGGTCGAACCCCTCGTGGTCGAAGTCAGCGCCGATGTTGCCTGGTCCGGCAGGTCGTTCCGGCACCCGCTCCGGTACCTTCGCGCTCGGCCTGAGCTGGACCCGGCGGCAGTGACCGCCCCGGAGCATCTGGGCGGGTGAGGCGCTGCGGGTGGAGTCAGCTGCGGCCGGCCTTCAGCACGTAGGTTTTCTCAACCGAACCCGAGCTCTCCTGACCCCGCACCTGCCAGCCCCACCAGTATGTTCCGACGTGCTTTCCCAGCAGCGGGGCGTCGTCAGTGAAGGTCTTGAAGTGGCCCCGCGCCAGATGGCGTCGGCCCGCACCCGCACCGGCTTCAGCCGCTACCCCGCCTGACCCGCGGGCGCCCCCGTCAATCACTACTTCATGAAAAGCGTCTCCGGTCGGGCCGGGACCGGCTGCGCCGCGCGTGCCGCGCTCCCGCAAAGTGACATTCCGACAGTTCATCAGCGCCAGGCTGAAAAAGACCCTGTTCATTGCCTCCACAGCCAGCGCGGACTGCGGGTCATCAGTGTTGTAGCCACTGGTGACCATGCTTTGTGAACCGTCAAGAAAGGGGTTCCCGGGTCGAAGGACGCTCCGGTAAATCATGAACTCTAGCCCGGTCAGGAATCCCTGGTCGTCGAGCCGGAATCTTAGGTCCTGCTCCAGCCTGGTCGAGAGGCCGTCGGCGTCGCGCAGGTACGCTTCGATCCAGTATTCGTGGGCCGCTCCCGTCCAGGGCTCAGCTATGAAGCTGGTCCGGGGCGCGCTTCGGTGCACCATTGCCCCGATACGCCGGGCGTTCGGACGTGACGGCAAGCCGTCCGGGATGGCGGCTTCAACCCAGAGGGCTTCGGCGCCAGGCCTGACAGGCCCGATTTTCTCGGTGAAGGACTGATCGTCAATTCCTGAAGGCAGGAAGGCCATCATTTCCGAGGCGTCCACCATGAGCGGTGTCCCGAAATCCGCGGTGTCGAGGTAGATGCTGATCTTGGCCCGATAGATCTTAAAATGACGCCGCCACTTCTCCGGCATCCGCTTGGTGTTGAACACCGGTCCGCTATTAGTCATATCTCCCCCATACGCCGCACTGTCTGGCATCCTATCGCCGACCGCGGGCTCCTGGCTCCAGGACGGTGAACTCCGCCGGGTCATCTGCCATGAACATCCGGCGCGGCGTCGCCCCGCCGAAGAAGATCCAGACGATGGCGCCGTCCTCGGTACGGTCATCGACCCTTCCGACGCCCAGGTCACTCCTGCCGAGCCGGACATGGACAGCCTGCCCTGTGATGAGTCCCGCCCTGCGAGTTGTCGGCCTGGTCATCTTCTCGGTATCCACGCTGGTCTTCCCGTTGTCGGCTTCGGTCCGGGCAACCTTATTCGGCACACATGAACGCCACCTGAATGCCCGGGGCGCTGGCTCTCAATAGACGGTCGTCTATGCGAGAG
>DASWAW010000418.1:0-1511 GCA_036390955.1 Arthrobacter sp. | reverse complement strand
CCCCGCAGAGCCGGCTTGCAACATACCCCCAGGGGTATTACCGTTGTTGGTAGAGGAACGGAGAGTCCCTTCCGGGAACTCCCCACCACCCAACGAAGGAGAGCACATGCTTCTGGAACGCATTTACGATGAGGACCTCGCCCAGGCCAGTTACTTCATTGGCTGCCAGGCCAAGGGTGAGGCGCTGGTCGTTGACCCGCGCCGGGACATCGCGGTGTACCAGTCACTGGCTGCAGCGAACGGCATGAAGATCGTGGCCGTGACCGAGACCCACATCCATGCGGATTTCCTCTCGGGCACCCGTGAGCTGGCGGCCGCGACCGGCGCCACTGCTTATGTTTCCGGTGAGGGTGGAGCGGACTGGCAGTACGGTTTCGAGGCGGAGCGCCTCCATGACAACGATGTGATCACCCTGGGCAACATCACGGTCAAGGCCCTGCACACCCCCGGCCACACCCCGGAGCACCTGTCCTTCCTGGTCACCGACGGCGCGTTCGCTGACACCCCCGGATACCTGCTCTCCGGCGACTTCGTCTTCTCCGGGGACCTGGGCCGCCCGGACCTGCTGGATGAGGCTGCCGGCGGGGTGGACACCCGGTTCGCCGGGGCCAAGCAGCTCTTCGCGAGCCTGCGGGAGAAGTTCCTGACCCTGCCGGACCACGTCCAGGTCCACCCGGGCCACGGCGCGGGCAGCGCGTGCGGGAAGGCCCTGGGCGCGATCCCGTCCTCCACGGTCGGCTACGAGCGGCTCTACTCCTGGTGGGGCCCGTACCTGGCGGCCAACGACGAACAGGGCTTCATCGATGAACTCCTCGACGGCCAGCCCGACGCGCACGCGTACTTCGGCCGGATGAAGCGCGAAAACCGGCAGGGCCCGGCCGTGATGGGCGAACGCGCCCCGCTGGCCGAACTCGACCCCGCCGCCGTCGCGAAGGACCTCGCCGCGGATACGGTGACGTTTATCGACACACGCCCCAACGGCCAGGTCCACGAAGGCACCGTGACCGGATCCCTGAACGTCCCGGCCGGCAAATCCGTCGCCAGCTTCGGCGCCTGGGTCGTGAACCCGGAAACCGACAAGAACCCGCTCGTGCTCCTGGCCCCTGACCAGGACGCAGCGCACCAAATGTGGGACCACCTGGTCCGCGTCGGCATCGACAACGTCGCCGGCTACGTCACCGGCCTCGCGGGCCTGCCGGCCAGCACCCCGAAACTCATCGCGCCCGAAGACCTCGAAAACTTCGACGCCGCCATGGTCCTGGACGTCCGGAACCGCACCGAGCACACCGCCGGACACATCCCCGGCTCCCACCAGCTCAGCGGCGGCCGCGTGATGTGGCACCTGGACGAACTCCCGGCCGAGGGCACCATCGTGAGCTACTGCCAAAGCGGCGTCCGGAACTCCGTCGCGGCCAGCGCACTGCGCCGCGCCGGCTACGACGTCGTCGAACTCGACGGCAGCTACGCCGCCTGGACAACCCGGCAACCACTGGCATCCCTTTCCAACAACT
>DASWAW010000417.1:0-4487 GCA_036390955.1 Arthrobacter sp. | reverse complement strand
GCGGGGTGTTTTGCGTCCCGACATGCTCCGCAACACGCTCAGATTCCCTAGATACCGGCACATCCGCGGTCTACAGTGAGAGCCATGAGCAACCCCAATGAGGTACCTCAGCCGCAGCAGCCGGGTGCCCAGCCCCCGACGTCGGGCAGTGTTCCGCCCGGCTACCAGCCCCCGCAGGGGTATCCGCCGCCGGGTTACCAACAGCCGGGTTACCAACAGCCCCCGCAGCAGGGCTATCAGCCGGGCCAGGGGTATCCGCCGCCGCAGGAGGGCTATCAGCCGCCCCCCGCATACAAGGGACCGGGACGGCTGCCTGGCGGATTCCGCTTTGAGGTGCCGGCGGACCGGCCACGGAATTTTAACGAAGCCATGCCCGTCGGCGGGTTTTCCGGCATGTTTACGGTCACGGCGATGCCCACAGAGCTGAAAGTCTCCTACTGGATCTGGCTCATCGGCGGACTGCTGGGACTGCTCGGCGGTGTCATCGGCCTCTTCGGGTCGTTCGTGCTCCTGGCCGTCGTACCGCCCTTGGGTTTCCTGGTGCTCCTGCTGGTGCTGGTGGCACTTGCACTCTCCGCGGCCCAGATCGTCCTGACCATGAAGATGAAGGAAGGGCGCGAATGGGCCCGTTTCGCCCTGACGATCGTCGCCGGCATTTCCCTGCTGCTGGCCATTCTCAACGTCAGCGCGGCCGAGGGCCGGGGCGGCGGCAGCTGGCCCAGCTTCATCATCAGCCTCGCGGCGGTGGTGCTGATGTGGCTGCCCAATTCGCAGGCATGGTTCGCCTCGCTGCGGGGCCGCATCTGAACCGCGGCTGACGGGCGCCGGGGCTCCGCCTGGGCTCCGTCCGGGCTCCCCCGGCGGGCTCCGTCAGGGCGCCATCCAGGGTCCGTCCGGGCTCCTGCGAGCGCCGGCCGGGCGTGCGGCGAGAATACCTCTCTGGAATGATCCGCCGGGGCGGCGACGCGCGGTACGGTGGACGTAAACCACGCTGGGGGCAGGGTAGGAAGCTGTTTCCGGTATCTGAACCAGACCGCCACGCAAAGGAACGCCCATGAGCATCCCGCCAGTCCCGCCGTCCAATCCGGATGCCCCCGAGCCGGGCGACCAGCCCACACCCCGCTACGGCCAGAACGCGCCCCAGTACGGCCAGCAGCCGCCGTCGGCCCCGCAGTACGGGCAGACTCCGCCCGCCGCGCCCCAATATGGCCAGCCGCCGTCCGCGCCGCAGTACGGTCCGCCGGCTCCGCAGTATGGACAGAACGCACCGCAGCTTCCCCAGTACGGCCAGAACGCGCCGCAGTCGAACCAGCCCCAGTACAACCAGCAGGCTCCGCAGTACGGCCAGCCCGGGTACGGCCAGCCGCAGTACGGACAGCCCGGCTACGGCCAGTCCCCCTACGGCCAGTACCCCTCGGACCAGCCGCTGGCCACGTCGGGCATGCCCAAGCTCGTCAACACGGCCTTCTGGGTCATCGTCGCGTCCGGCGTGATCTGGGTGCTCTCCCTGCTGCTCGCGATCGGCACCCTGGACTCCCCCCAAATGCGCAGCACATTCGAAGAGTCGATGGCCGGGAGCGGCGCCGATGTCAGGTTCGAGGACCTCAGGGGGTTCTTCATTGGCAGCATCGTGGTGTTCGCCGTGATCAGCGCCGGACTCTACGCCCTCGTGGCCCTGAACGTGCGCAAAGGCAAGAACTGGGCCCGGATCCTCGGCACGGTCTTCGCCGCCCTGTCGATCTTGAGCATTTACCCGCTGAGCCTCGGCACCCTGGCGGTTCTCCTCGGCATCGCGGGCATCGTGATGCTGTACCTGCCGGCGACGTCGCCGTACTTCAACAAGCGGCAGCCGTTCGCCAACCCGTACGGCCAGCCGGGCGGGCCCTACTAAGCAGCAGGGCACCTGGGCGGCCAGGCACCTAACCAGCAAGGCACCAGCGCGGAGGGCGCGGGAGCCGGACGGGCTGACTGAAACTAGTCAGCATCCTCCGGGTCCTGCGCCCTTTGTGCGTGATAGGCCAGGATCTGGAGTTCGGTGGCCATATCCACCTTGCGCAGGTTGACCCCGGGCGGCACCTGCAGCATCACTGGGGCAAAACTGAGGATGCTCCGCACACCGGCGGCAATCACCCGGTCGCAGACGTCCTGCGCCACCGCGGCCGGCAGGGCCAGCACCACCATGTTGGCCCCGGTCCGCTGCAGCACCGGTTCGAGGTCGGCGGCATCACTGACCCGCAGCCAGCCCACTTCGCTGCCCACCACCATCTGGTCCGCATCAAAAATCGCAACGATGTCGAAGCCCCGGGATTCGAACCCGCCGTAGCGGGCCAGTGCCTTGCCCAAGTTGCCGGCCCCGACGATGGCGACCTTCCAGTCGTGGGTCAGGCCCAGCGCGGCGGCAATGTGCCGGTTGAGGTACTGCACTTCGTAGCCGACGCCGCGGGTCCCGTAGGAGCCCACATAGGAGAGGTCCTTGCGGAGGGTGGAGGAGCTGACACCTGAGGCCTCGGCCAGGGATTCGGACGAAACCCGGTCGACGCCCTCCGCGAGCAAGGTGGTCAGGGCGCGCAGATAGATGGTCAGCCGGGCCACGGCCGCAGGCGGAATCTGCTTGGCGGCAGCCCCTGCTCCCCCGGGCATCGCCTCAGGGGATGAATCCAGCGAAGTCACTATCTGCTCCATTGAGTCGCGTTATGGCTTCCACTCTAGAGCCCCCGCAGTTCAGCGAACAAAGCAGGCGCTCCCGGCCCCTCAGGCCTGCTGGCCCAGCACCCTCCGCAGCGTCCGTTCCAGCCGGACCTCGTCGATCTTCCAGAAGTCCCGCTGGACGCCGTCCACCAGCAGCACCGGGATCTCCTCCGCAAAGCGCTCCCGCAGTTCGGCGTCGTCGTCGACCGGCTGCTCCCGCCAGCCGATCCCAAGGTTCTTGGTGACGCGGTCAACGGCGGCGCGCGCCGCCGAGCAGAGATGGCAGTCAGCTTTGGTGATGAGGACGACGTCGGGGCTAGGCATGGCTCCACGGTAGCCCGGCGGCCCATTCCGCGTCGACGCGGCGGACACATCAGCCGCCCCCGCGGGCCGGGCGACGGGAACGGGCCGCGGCTTTGACTAGACTCGTGGCATGTCCGAAGAGAAGTACGTCGCTGTGGTCGCAGAGCCCGCTGCAGAGCCTGCTGCAGCACCGCAGCACGGCGAGGCCGCGTTCTTCGACGTCGACAACACCCTCATGCGGGGGGCCAGCCTCTTCCACGTGGCCCGCAAAATGCACCAGCGCGGGGCCTTCACGATCCCCCAGGCGCTCGGTATCGCCTGGAAACAGCTGATGTTCGTGCTCCGCGGGGAGAAGATAGCTGACGTCCACGCCGTCCGCGACACCGCCCTTGGCCTGGCCGCCGGCTTCACAGTTGAGGACATCGAGGTCCTCGGCGAAGAAGTGTATGACGAAATGATTGAGTCCCGGATCTGGCCGGGGGCCAAAGCCCTGGCCCAGCAGCACCTGCGGGTGGGCCGCAAGGTCTGGCTGGTCACGGCGACGCCGATCGAGGTGGCCACGGTGATCTCGACCCGGCTGGGCCTCACCGGCGCCCTCGGCACTGTGGGCGAAATCCTCGACGGCGCCTACACCGGACGGCTGGTCGGCGAAATCCTGCACGGGCCCGCCAAGGCCGTGGCCGTGCGCGCGGTGGCCGAGGCCGAGGGCCTGGACCTGACCCGGTGCTGGGCGTATAGCGATTCGCACAACGACGTCCCGCTGCTGAGCATGGTGGGCCATCCCGTGGCCATCAACCCCGACGCCCGGCTGCGCCGCCATGCCCGCGACAACAACTGGCCGGTCTACGACTTCCGCTCCGGACGGCGTGCGGCCACCCTGGGGCTCAAGGCCGCCACCGCCGGAGGGGCCATCTACGGCCTCTGGCGGGGGTTCTCCCGCTTCCGCGGCCCCACAGTTTGACCCGCACGCCGGCCGACCGGCCCACCCGGGGACCGGCCCACCCGGACGGTTCTGTCGGACGGCTCTGTCGGACGGCTCTGTCGGGCCGCTGCCCAGCCACTTCACGCGGCGTTTTCTTTCACGCGCTGCGCTTTCATCCGAGCGCTGCCCCCAGCGCTGACGAGCGCTGCCCCGCGCACCTCTGCCGGGCCGCTTCCCGGCCACTTCACGCTGCGCTTTCTACTGAGCGCTGCGCCCTAATCCGAGCGCTCCCGAATCCACGCGTCGCTGGAGCCGAAGTGCAGCGCCTGCAAGAAAGCGCGTCGCTGGAGCCGAAGTGCAGCGCCCGCGAAGGGGCGCGTCCCGCGGGCGAGAACGCGTCGCTCTGCCAAACGCGACGCTTTCCAGAGCGTCCGAACAGGCGCGGGCACGGCAAAGAAAATGCCCGCTGCCTGGAAGGCAACGGGCATTCACATGATGCGAAGTATCTCTACTTCTTGTTACGACGCTGGTGGCGCGTCTTGCGAAGCAGCTTGCGGTGCTTCTTCTTGGCCAT
>DASWAW010000416.1:0-2910 GCA_036390955.1 Arthrobacter sp. | reverse complement strand
CGGATGTGCCGGAGTTCGGAGAGCAGGGCGTTTCCGTCAACCGGGCGTTTGTCGGGGTCGTTGGCGGTGCACCACTGGACGAGTTCGTCGATTTCGCCGGCGAGTCCCGGGACCAGCGCCGAGGGGGCGCCGACGGTTGAGTTGACGTGCTGGTAGGCGACCTGGATCGGAACCTCGCCGTCGAAGGGCTGCCGGCCGGTGATCATCTCATAGAGCATGATCCCCACCGAGTAAATGTCACTGCGGGCGTCGGCCTGCCGGCCCAGCACGAGTTCGGGGGACAGGTATGCCACAGTGCCGATCAGGGCGCCGGTGCTGGTCGACGTCGAAATGGCGCGGGCCAGTCCGAAATCGCCGAGCTTGATCCGCCCGTCGTCGGCGATCAGTACGTTTTCGGGCTTGATGTCCCGGTGAATGAGGCCGGCGGCGTGGGCCGCCCCCAGGCCTTCGACGACCGGGTCGATCAGCGCCAGGGCCAGACGCGGCGGGAGTGCGCCTTTGTCCTTGAGGACGTCGCGCAGGGTGTGCCCCTTGATGTACTCCATCACCAGGTAGGCCACCCGGTCATCCTCGCCCTGGTCCAGCACCCCGACGACGTGCGGGTGGGAAAGCCGGGCGGCGGCCTTGGCCTCGCGGCCGAGCCGGTCAAGGAACTGCGGGTCGCCGGCCATGTGGGGGTGCAGCACTTTCAGTGCCACATCACGCTCCAGCCGCCGGTCGGTGGCCACGTAGACAGTCGACATCCCGCCGCTGGCGAGCCTGGACTGAATCAGGTACCGGCCATCCACCAGGGTGCCAACGAGAGGGTCCGACGAGTATTCCTGCACTATACGATCCTAATCGCTGCACGGAAACGGGCCCGAATCAACATGCGATCCGGGCCCGTATCGTTATGCTCCAGGGCGTGGCCAGAGCGCGGGGACGCCGCGTCCGCGGCTTGTCCGGGGCTCCCTAGCTGAAGTTCCTCTGGTGTGCCTTGATGGACTCCACGTAGAGCTTGGTGTCGTCGTACATGCCGTACGTGCTGACCGAGTACTGGCCCTGGTAGTAACCCGCGATGGCCGTATCCAGGTCCTCGCTGGTGCGGACCAGCTGGCGGATGATCGCGACGCCGGCGGTGACGTTGTCGTACGGGTCCAGCAGGTTCAGCTGGCGCCCGACGAGGTCCGAAGCCCACTCGCCGGAGGACGGGATGACCTGCATGGTGCCGATGGCGTTGGCGGGGGAGACCGAACGGTGGTTGAAGCCGGATTCCTGGTAGGCGAAGGCCAGGGCCAGGGAGGGATCGACCCCCATCCGGCGGGCGGTGTCCGCCACGATCGTCTGCATCTGTTCGCGGCTGGGCACCGGCGAGGCGTTCAGCAGGGCCTTGTTCTCGTTGGCCGAGCTGACCACTGCGGCCGGGTACGTGAAGCCGAGGAACGTGCTTGGGACGAGCGGCGTCACCGTGGCAGCGGGCGGGGTGGACGCCGGAGCAATGGAACCGCCCGGGAGCGCGAGCTTCTGGCCGGGGTAGATGATGCTGCTCATCGTCAGGCGGTTGGCGGAGAGGACATCGGCGAGCCTGACGCCGTTCGCGGCCGCAATGCCGGAGAGCGTGTCGCCGGACTTGATGGTGTAGGAACCCGACGCCGGGGCCGAGGGCGCCGCCACCGGGGCGGGAGCTGCCGGGGCAGGGGCAGGGGCAGGGGCGGCCGGGGCAGGCGCCGCGGTGCCGCCGCCGATCTTGATCTGCTGGCCGGGGTAGATGATGGAGCCCATGTTGAGCCCGTTCCAGCCGAAGACCTCGGAGAGCTTGACGCCGTGACGGGCTGCGATGGCGCCGAGAGTGTCACCCGACTTCACGGTGTAGACGCTGCCGGAAGCGGCCGCCGTGGGGGCGGGTGCGGCCGGAGCCTCCGGCTGCGCCTCGGCGTCCGGGCCGCTGAGCTTGATCTTCTGCCCGGGGTAGATGATCGTGTTCGCCTGCAGTCCGTTCAACGCCAGGACGGCGGAGGTGTCCAGGCCAAACTTGCCGGCAATTCCGCTGATCGTGTCGCCGCGGGCGATTGTGTACTCGGCCGGGGCGGAAACCTCGGCGGGACGGAAGGCGGACGGAACGGCCGACGGGACGGATCCGGCCGGAATCAGCGCCGAAACAAGCGACCGGGCCGGCTGGGCCTGGGCCTGGGCGTGCATTGCCGCAGCGAGTGTGGCCGGGATGGCCCGGGGCCGCGACTCCGCCGCGGCCGGCTGGGCGATTGCCAGAGAAGAAAGAACGACGGCGGGAAGGGCCGCCGTCGTTGCCGCAATCATCGGCAGGCTGGGCCTCGCGGTGGTCTTTGGCGAACGTGACGTCGTCATGGGAAAGGTCCTCTTCTCAGCGGCGAACGCTGCGGGTCTGGCCGGCATTACTCATGTTAACAGTGTGACTCAAGTGATTACTGTTACAAATGTGGTCTAAGTGAATCTCTCATGAAATGGGAATTAGCACAAGAACTGTTTGACATTCCGCAAACAGGGGGAGTTGGAGTGTCGGCCTGAGCCGCTGCCGGTGCCGGAAACGGCCCCCGGACCGCCTCCACAGAGCGGGCGGGCGCCGAGCTCCCTATAAAGGGTGGGCGCCGACTAGGCGCCAGGGCTTCCGGCATGGCAATCTTGATCCGTGAGTAATGTAGAAAGCCTTGTGGGCGAATGGCTGCCCCTGCCCGATGTCGCACAGCTTCTGAACGTTTCGATTACAAAGGTTCATGCGCTCCTGGACGAACGCGCGCTGGCGGCATTGCGGGTTGGTGAGCGCCGGATCCGTTGCGTTCCTGCGGACTTCATCCAGGACGGCCATCCCGTCGAGAGCCTCAAGGGAACCATTGTTGTCCTCGCCGACGCCGGCTATTCCGACGAGGAGCTCATTACCTGGCTCTTTACCCCCGA
>DASWAW010000415.1:0-3322 GCA_036390955.1 Arthrobacter sp. | reverse complement strand
GATGCGGAAAGCCCGATTTCACCGGCGGCGACGGCGTCCTTCAGGCAGGCGGATATGGCGAGGGAGAGTTCTTCAGGGGTCACAGTTCCAGCCTACCGGTGGCCCGCAGTGTGGCGGAATTTGGCCGCGGGCCCGCCGGCTCACAGGGTGAACCATTACGCTGACTTCAACGTCGTAATCGGAGTATCCACTCCGGGCCACCCGGCCCCCTGCCATGCCCCGTCCGATCGCCGCTAGAAGAAACGAGCCGCCGCATGAATACAACCTTCCGGAAAAGCGTCATCGTCGGCATCGCCGGCCTGTCCCTGGCCGGCACCGCCGCAGGCTGCGCGCCCGGCCAGGCTTCGCCCGGCCAAGCTTCGGCCGGCCAGGGAACCAGCGCCGCCCCGTCAGCCGCCGCAGGCAGCGCCAGCTATAAGGACGGCACCTACAACGCGGACGGCAACTACGTCTCGCCCAACGGCAACGAGACGGTGGGCGTGACCCTGACGCTCGCCGGCGGCGCCGTGTCGGATGTCAAAATCACCCCGCACCCGTCGAACCCCAACACCAAGAAGTTCCAGGGCGAATTCGCCGGCGGCATCAAGGCCAAGATCGTCGGCAAGAAGCTTGACGAGATCAAGGTCTCGAAAGTGGCCGGCTCCTCGCTGACGAGCGGCGGCTTCAACGAGGCCGTGGAAAAGATCAAGTCCGAGGCAACGTCGTAAGCAGGCAGTCGTAAAGACCAAGTCATAGCCAGCCAGCAGCAGGAGGAAACGTGCCGCAACCGGGCTGGACGGATTTCAGCTTCGACGGGATCGGTACCCGTTGGGAGATCTCAACACCGTCCCCGCTCTCCGGCGCGCTCCGCCGGCGCCTGCTCGATGCTGTGGCGGACTACGATGCCGCCTGGTCCCGTTTCCGGCCGGACTCCCTGATCGCGGGCGCCGCCCGGCAGCCGGGACGCTACGTGATGCCGGCCGAAGCGGCCGCGCTGGGGCCGCTCTACGAAACCCTGTACCGGCTCAGCGGCGGGGCCATGACGCCGTTGATCGGCGGCAGCCTGGAACAACTGGGGTACGACGCCGCCTACTCCCTGCGTCCGGGCGGCCCGCCGCTGCCGGCGCCGCCCTGGGACGAGGTGCTGGACTGGCAGGGCACGGTGCTGACCACCCGCGCCCCCGTCGTGATCGACGTCGGGGCGGCCGGAAAGGGGCAGCTGGCCGATCTGGTGTCCGCTGAACTGCGTGACGGAGGCGCCGGGGAGCACTTCATCGACGCCGGCGGCGACCTGCTCAACGCGAGTTCCGCACCCGTCGACGTGGGACTCGAGCATCCCTACGATCCGGCCCGGGCCATCGGCGTCGTCAGCCTCGGGGCCGGGGCCCTCTGTGCGTCCGCCGCCAACCGGCGTGCCTGGGGCGACGGGCTGCACCATGTGCTGGACGGTACCACCGGGGCGCCGGTCCGCACCGTCGTCGCCAGCTGGGCGATGGCGGAAACCGCCGTCGTGGCCGACGCGCTGGCAACCGCCCTGTTCTTCGTCGAGGGATCCCGCCTGCGGGAGGAGTTCGACTTTGCCTGGCTGGCCGTCCACTCGGACGGCCACGCGGAGTATTCGGCCGATTTCGAAGGGGTGCTGTTTTCATGACCGCCACAATCTCCACTCCGATGGGTTCGCGGCTGGACACGGCGCTGGGCCGGTTCACGATGTACCGGCTGGTCCTCTGGGTCCTTGCCGTGCTGGCCGGCTACAGCCTGCTGCTTGAGCTGCTCGGCTGGCTGACGTTCGGGCTCCCGGAGATGATCGCCCATCTGGCCCTCTGCCTGGGCCTGACGTACGCCTCCAACCGGGCGCTGGCAGCCGTCTTCCACGTCCATCCGCACTCTGAATCGTCCCTGATCACCGGCCTGCTGCTCTACTTCCTCTTCTGGCCGACGCAGTTCTCGGCGGGGCTGCAGTTCCTGGACCTGGCAGGTGTCGCCCTCGCCTGCGTGCTCGCATCGGCGTCGAAGTACGCCCTGGCCTGGCGCGGCCGCCACCTCTTCAATCCGGCGGCGGCCGGCGCTTTCATCACCGGGCTGACCGGCCTGAACATCGCCACCTGGTGGGCTGCCACCCCGGCGATGCTCTGGCTGGTTCTGCCCGGTGTCCTGCTGGTGCTCTACCGGGTCCGGAAGCTGCTGATGGCCGCCGTCTTCACGGTGGTTGCGGTGTCCATTGTGGCCGTGGAACTGCTGCGCACCGGCATGGAACTGGGCGAGGCCCTCTGGCAGCCCCTCGCCCAGCGCCCGGTTCTGTTCTTCGTCGGCTTTATGCTGACCGAGCCGCTCACCCTGCCGCCGCGCCGCCGGCAGCAGCTGGCGCTCGCCGCCGTCGTCGGGCTGCTGTTCGCGGTCCCCTACAACCTGGGATTCGTGGCCAATTCCCCCGAGCTGGCGCTGCTCGTGGGCAACGCGCTCGCTTTTTTCGCCGGTCAGCGCGGCCGGATCCTGCTCCGCTTCAGGGGCTCCCGCCCATTGACCCCTACGACGACGGAGTTCAGCTTCCAGCCCGAACGCCCGCTGCGCTTCATCCCGGGCCAGTACATCGAGCTGAACCTCCCCCATGCGAAGGCCGACCACAAGGGCCGGCGGCGGGTGTTCAGCCTGACCAGCCCCCCGGACTCGGCGGAGCTCACTGTCGGGGTGGGCACGGCCGGGCCGCTGTCCACGGCAAAGCGGTCGCTGCTGGCCCTGGAGCCCGGCGAGGAACTGACGGCCACCACGGTGGGCGGCGATTTTGTCCTGCCGCGGCCCGGGGAGCCCGTGCTCCTGATCGCGGCGGGCATCGGCATCACCCCGTATCTTGCCCAGCTGTCCGGGGGCCCGGCCGGGGACCGGGACGTGGTCCTGCTCTACCTGGCCAGTACTGCCGCCGAACTGGCCTACGCCGGGGAACTCGAACGCACCGGGGCCCGGGTCATCGCCCGGCTGGCCGACGGATCCGCGCCGCCGGCGTACATGCAGGACGCCGGCCCCGCCCGGATCGACGGCGCCTCGCTGAAGGAGCTCGTCCCCGACATCGCGCACCGGGTTGTCTATGTCTCAGGTTCCCCGGCGAGTGTCCGGTCCCTGCGCGCCGCCGCCCGCCGGGCCGGGGCACGCCGGATCCATGTGGACTCCTTTGCCGGCTACTGAGCGCGCCGATTTTCCCTTGGACCCCACCTTCCTGCTAAGCTCTAGGACGTCCCGCCGGTAACGGCAGGAACCCTGACTGCCCTCGTAGCTCAGGGGATAGAGCGTCTGCCTCCGGAGCAGAAGGTCGTTGGTTCGATTCCAATCGAGGGCACACACAAGAACC
>DASWAW010000414.1:0-2150 GCA_036390955.1 Arthrobacter sp. | reverse complement strand
GAGACGATCAGCTTGGAGAAGTCCTCGTTGAAGACGTCACGGACCACCTTGATGGTCAGATCGGGTTCGCCGTAGAGCAGTTCGGGGGCGAGGATCTTGGTGGAGGTCGACTGTCCCTCGATGCCTTCCCACTGGGCGCGGAGGCGGTTGATGTCGTGCGTGAGCTCTTCCTCGGACGCGCCCTCGGCCGCGGTACGGACAATGACGCCGGCATTTTCCGGCAGCCGGTCCTTGAGGATCCGCTTGAGGCGGTTGCGTTCGACGTCGGGCAGCTTGCGGGAGATGCCGGTCATGGAACCGCCGGGAACGTACACAAGGTAGCGGCCGGGCAGCGAGATCTGGCTCGTGAGGCGGGCGCCCTTGTGGCCGACCGGGTCCTTGGTGACCTGGACCAGCACGGAGTCGCCGGACTTCAGCGCGTTTTCAATCCGGCGCTGCTTGCCCTCGAGGTTGACGGACTCCCAGTTGACTTCACCGGCGTAGAGCACGGCGTTGCGGCCGCGTCCGATGTCGACGAAGGCGGCTTCCATCGACGGCAGCACGTTCTGGACCTTGCCCAGGTATACGTTGCCGATCAGGGAGTCCTGCTGGGTCTTGGAGACGAAGTGCTCGGCCAGGACGCCGTCCTCGAGGACGCCGATCTGGATTCTGTCGTCGCGCTGGCGGACGATCATCTGCCGGTCCACCGATTCGCGCCGGGCCAGGAACTCGGCCTCGGTGATGACGGTGCGGCGGCGGCCGGTATCGCGGGATTCGCGGCGGCGCTGCTTCTTCGCCTCAAGCCGGGTGGAACCCTTGAGGGACGTGACGCGGTTGTTGACGGGCGCTTCGGTGGCTGCACGGGGTGCACGGACGCGGGTCACCGTGTTGGGCGGGTCGTTGTCTTCCCCGCCGGTCAGTTCCAGGTCCTGGTCACCGCGGCGGCGGCGGCGCCGGCGGCGCGAGGTCACGCCGTCTTCAAGCTGTTCCTCGGAACCCTCTTCTGCTTCTTCTCCGGCGTCTTCGGAGTCCGTTTCGGCGCCGGTCTCGCTGTCGGATCCACGGCTGTTGCGTCCACGGCGTCCGCGGCTGCGGCGGCGGCGGCGGCTTCCGGCATCCTCGCCGTCGCCTTCTTCGCCTTCTTCTTCTTCAGTTTCCGCTACGGCCGCGGCCGCCGGGGCGGGGGCAGCCACCGGGCGCACGACGGCGGTCAGGTCGGGTGCCTGGAAAATCATTGAGGTGACCGCGCCGGGCTCCATGAAGAGCGAGGCGGCGGCGGAGCGTGCTTCGGCGGGCGTCTCCGCTGCCGGTGCTGCGGCGGCTGCTGCGGCTTCCGGGGCTGCGGCGACTGCTGCGGCGGCCGCTGTGGCCGCCGGGGCTTCGGGTGCCGCTGCGGATTCTTCCGCTGCCGGTGCAGTAGCGGCCGGGGCTTCCACGACGGGGGTTTCCACGACGGGCGCTTCAACGGAGGGGGCTTCCACAGCGGGAGTCTTCGTGACGGGGGCACCGGCCTTGGCGCGGCCGACGCGGCGGCGGACAGGCTTCTTTGCCGGCACTTCAGCGGCCTCGGCTGCCGGCGTCTTTTCACCCGGCGTCTCGGCTGCCGGGGTCTCTGCTGCCGGTGTCTCGGCGATGGTGGCAGCGGCTTCGTCAGCGAAGGCAGGGAGGGGTTCAGCCGGCTCGGCGACCTTGCGGGTGCGGGAGCGGCGGGCGGGTGCCTTCGCCTTGGCTTCGGCGGCCGGAGCTTCGGCGGCCGGGGCTGCATCGGCTGAAACCTCGGCACCCTCGGCGGGGACTGCCGTGTCCGCTGCTGCTTCGGCTGCGGCCCCGGCCTTGGGCAGGGCCTTGCGGCGGGTCCGCACCGGCCGCTTCGGTGGTGTGGTTACGGCCGCTGCTTCCGCAGCGTCGACAGTCGCTGCTGCTGCTTCGGTAACAGGTGCTTCGTTGCCCGTGACAACCTGGTCATTATCCATATGTGGCGACACTCCTGCCCCTGACGTGCCGCCACATCCGGCACCCGTTGGGGCAATTATTTGTCAACACCCGCAGGCATTGACAGAAGTCAATTGGATACCCTCAGGTTCGCACCGGCAGTGGGGTGCGGCAGCCCTGGAGGGCCGGCGGAATTGTTCTGAAACCCGTTGATCTACACGCCACAACCAGGTGCCGTC
>DASWAW010000413.1:0-5732 GCA_036390955.1 Arthrobacter sp. | reverse complement strand
CCCTTATATATATAGAACCTAACAACCCAACCATTTAACTACTACTACACAGAGCCCTCACCTACCTCTTCCCTGGAGGTCCCTTCCTCTCCTATAGGGGTACCTCCCCAAGTGTGGGTCGGTCGCCACATTTGCTGTTTGGCCTCAAATTCCGCGCCAGTGCTGGGAACTTTGGCGCAAAAACGACCCATCCGGGGGTCGCCATCGTTAGGGTCTGGTCGGCACATTGACCCCAAACGGCTTGAAAACGGGCAATTCGGGTCCAAAAACGCTGTTTTTGCCTCAAACGCGTCTGTCGGCGGAGAGGCCCGGAACACCGGAAATGCCGCCCGAGGGTGCTTGAAACGGCATTTCCGGTCCGGGAGGGCCTCAGGCCCAGGTCGCCCTGGGTGCTCCTTCTTTGCCGTAGGCGGACTTCACGAGCCCGCAGACGTCGTCCCAGGAGTACCCGCCGGCGGAATCATCCAGGTACGCGCGGCCGGTCTGGGGCGTCTCGGACCCGTCTTCGGCGGGCCGGGCGAGGGTCCGCTTCAGGGGTGCCGGGATGACGACGTCGTGTCCGGAGCCGTTCCATTTGTCGATCAGCAGGATGTTCGGCTTGGCGAATTCGAGGACCTTCTCCTTGCCCGCGTCGGGGTCGTTGTCGAACCGGGTGACGGGCACTGCGTCGGCGACGTCACCGTAGAAGATCACGTCCAGCTGGACGCCTTCATGCCAGTCCCCGGGCCCGTTGTCGATAAGCTCTTCGATAGCCTCGGCGACCCCCTCCGCGGAGAGGTCAACACCGGACTCTTTCAGGAGGTCGCTGATGACCTTCTTGCGGGCCTCAAATCCTCCGTCGTCCAGGTGGTGCCAGGAGGCCCAGCGGGCCTCTGAGAGGCGCCCCGCGGGGCTGCCAAGGGACGTGCGCATCAGCTGCGGCGGGGTGTTGCGCAGCAGGTCTTTCACCGGGTCCGAATCGTCGCGCTCCTCGACCGCATAGCGGGCCTCGTTCTGCTCGTCAGGATCCAGTTCGTCCCACTCCAGGTCGAACCGTCCTTCCTGGACGGCAGTCTCCAGATCGCCCCTGGCGACAGTGACGGATTCCTCGTAGGCGCTGTCGGAGAACCGGTCGTCAACGTCGTTTTCGGCGTCGTTCCACCGGCCTTCCAGGATCATGCCCATCTGCTCGGTGGTGAGCTTGTCGTCGTAGTCGACAAAGCGCAAAGTCACCGGGTAGGTGCCGGCGGCGATGATGGCGGAGGCGGTGGCCGGGGCGCCCGGCTCGGTCAGGGAGACGTCCGCGGGGGCGTGGGAGGTCTTGGCGAACTGGCCGCCGGCGGGGATGCCTTCGGGCTGGCGGTTCTTCTGGTTATCGGTCATGCCTGTCTGTGTGCGGCAGCAGGACCGGCCACGCAGTTTCGGGGCAGCAAAAAACCCCGCAGACGTGGGGGACGCCGACGGGGTCTTTCGGACCAACAATGTCATCTGGGCGGGGCCACCGCAACCCGCGGAAGTGATACTCGCTCCTGGCCCGCCACATCTGCCGGTAAAAGCACAAGACCCCCGCCGGGATCCGGCGGGGGTCTTCGGGCAGGGTAGCCGCCGGGTTACTGCTTGGTTGCGCTCAGGCGCTTCAGGACCTCCTTGGTGACAGCATCCTGGAGCTTGCCGAGATCCTCGTTGCTGAGCGATCCGACCTGGGCCGCTGCACCGGTCGGGGCGGCACCCGAGCCGGCGTCTGTGGCGGGTGCGCCGTTGGCGCCGGCCGTCTTGCCGCTGGCGTCGATGCACCTGATGGGTGCCCCGTCGGCGTTGGTCAGGCAGGAGGATCCGTCGGATTTTACGAGGACCCGGTAGACGACGTTCTGGTTCAAGCCGATCGAGGCGGCCCACTCATCGTGGGACACCGGGATGACCTCCTGGACACTCAAGCCCGTCGCCCAGCCATTAAGTGAGCTGTAGTCGGCCTTGATTTTGTCCGCGGTGGCGGCGTTGGACTGGCGCGGGTTTTCCAGGTGGTACAGGGTCACCTTCGGAGATTCGCCAGCCTTCACGTGCCCGGATTCGAGCAGTGCAATGTCTTCGATGGCGCGGGAAGAGGCGCGTGACGTGAACGGGGAGGCGTAGACAGAGCCGGGGGCGCCCTTCAGTGCCAGTGAGAACTCGCTGTGATTGTCCTTGTTCGGGTCGTTGGAGTCCTTGACCTCGTCCGTGATGCCGGACTGGCCGGTGACCATCGACCACCAGTCGCCGTTGAGGGTGGCCATGGAGGCGTTGACGAGCTTGACGTAGGAGACGCCGACGGCCGGGCCGGGCAGGTCCCCGGCCTTGATGTCACTGCGGATTTCCAGGTTTCCGGTCTTGCCGTCGTAAATGGCCACTCCGGCCGGGACCTCTACCGGGGTGATCCAGCCGTTGAGCTTGGTGACCGGTACAACGATCTTCGGGGCGTCGCCGTCGCAGTAGCCCCAAGCGTCATCCTTTTTGGCGATCAGCATGGAGTCTTTGGACGCGATGTCGCGGGTCAGGGAATTGCCGAACATGCCGTCCATGCGCTGTCCGGCGTTCTTCTCATCGAACAGGCAGGGCTTACCGCTAGCTTGTCCCGTCAGTTCGATGGACTGGTTGATGATGGCCGCGTAGCCGGGGTTGAACGGGCCTTTGCGGTCCACGAGGGTGGAGTAGTGGTTGGAGTCGGCGAGGTAGTCGGTGGCACCGATCTGACCGTTGATGCCGGACAGGTTCGAGCTGGCCTGGCGTTCGGCGACCAGGAACGGCGCACGTTCCTTCAGGGTCGGCATCGGGTCGTTGCTCACGTGGACGGTGGAGGCGTAGGCCAGAGCGGTGTTGTAGGCGCGGGCGTTGCCGTACCCGATCAGACCCACCACGCCGAGGACGCCGATGAGGATCGCGACCCCGAGTCGTTCCTTGAAGACGGCGACAGCAGCGCCAGCCACAATGAGGACGACAAGCAGCAGCGGGAAGCCGCCCTGGATGACCCAGCCGTTGATGAATCGGGCACGGGTCAGCGGGTCAAGGAGGGGCAGTCCGATGATGGCGAGGACGCCGAGGGTACCGGCGATACCGGTTTTCGTAGAATTCTTCATGCAGATCATGTGTGCGGAGCGCGCCGACCCCCTCACCGTCATGCGGAGATAAGTACGGGCTCATCCTGTGTCTTCGGGCGGGCCGGTTCTGCGGCGTCCGCGCTGCAGGCGGGGCACGGTCCGGCGGCGACGCACGCGAGCGGCTTGTTGCCGAGGAGGACCAGGCGGAGGAAGCGCAGCAGCCGGTATCCGTCCAGGGACTTGTGGAGGGGAAGGATGTTTCCGACGCCGTTGACGAGCACGAGGAGGCCCCCGGCGCCCATCGGGTTGTCCCAGTCGAATCCGCCAGCCGCCCACAGTACAGACCCGAAGGCAATATCGGAGAGAGGTCCGGCCGCGATAGCGACCGCCCGCCGCCACGGTGTGGTGTCACCGCTGGTGGCCGCTCCCCCGGCAAAGCCGAACTCGAGCCGTTCCACCATGCGGCCGGTCGCCCGGGCAACGACGGCATGGGCTGTTTCGTGCAGGACCAGGCCCGCCACCACGAGAGCCCCGGTGAGGGCGCATTCCTGCCAGGTCAGCACCATTTCCCCGGTGTTCTGGAGCCGACGGAGGGAAAGGATCATCCCACCCCCGACGGACATGGCGGCGAACAGCACGAGGATGCCCGGCTTCAGGATGACAGGCCAAGGGCGGCGGAGGAGCGTGAAGGTCATGGCCCCTATGTGTCCGGCAACGGACAGGGTCCTCCCCGGTCCGCCGGCGGCCGTGGACCGGGGATCTGCGCATGTTCCAGGGTATGAAAGCCTTCAGCCGGGCTCTGGCACTTGCGTCCAGTCCGCCTCTCGAACCGCCCCGGGATTACACGTTCCTCCTGGGCCATATCCCCTACTCCGACCCGGACGACTGTGACTCCCCCGTGAACGTCGATAGCCCGGCGTTCTTCCGGCCGGCCACCGACGGGCATTTGCTGCTGACCGGCAAGTCTGGCTTGGGTAAGACGGTCCTGGTGCGGGATCTCGCCACCCAGGCCGGGCCCCACATGGATGTGCATCTCTACGACTCCTGGTACCCCCTCAACCCGCAGCCCGGGACGGTTCCAGAGGGCCTGGCGAGCTTCTCGAAAGACCTGACGGAATGCGCAGCCGCACTCCGTGGTGTCCGTGACGAGGTGAGACGCCGCGTCCGCCTCTGCGCTGAGTCAGGTGGAACCTTCGAGGACCTGGGACTGCCCCGCATCCTCTTCCTCCTGGACGATTCCCATCACCTGGTCACGGACGAGTTCAACACCGGAGATCTCAACCCCATGGGTCGCCCGGCGGAGGCTCAGGGCCGAAAGTTGTGCCTGGCGGACGTCGCCGAGATCGCTGCGTCCTCCCAGACCGCCGGCGTCACGTTCGTCTTCTCGTCCGAGTGGGCGCCAGCTGACTCGCCGATTCCGGCGGAGGTTCTGGAGTCCGGCGTGACCCGGCTAGACCTGTTTCGCTTCGGCGCGCACTGGTACACGCAAGACGACGACCGCCAGATTGAGCGTCCCTACTACGGCGACTTCACCCGTCCCGGCTTCGATGAGGCCCGCATCGTCCTCGACCCGCGCACCCCTCCGCCAGGCATGGTGCTAGAGCCACGCCTTCCCGACAAAGTAGCCCCGGGCGACATGGACCCGGCCTAAGACAGCAGAAAGCCCCGGAACAATCCTGCTCCGGGGCTTCCTTTTGCCTGCTCAGGCGTGCGACCAGGTTTCGAACCGGTAGCGGGTGCCATTAGCCCCCTCATACCAGGCGGTCGCGGGTTCTACCGCCGTCATGGACCATTCGGCACCCAGTTCCGGGGCGAAAGTGTCCCCGTCCACGTCCTTGTCGATCACGGTGATGACGGCGGTGCCGGCAACGCTCATCGCCTCCGCGTAGATGCGCCCTCCCCCGATGACCCACAGGCGCTCTCCTGGCCCCGCAGCACCGTTTGCCAGTGAGAGGGCGTCGGAGAGGCTTGAGGCCCTTAGAGCGCCGTCAGCGGCCCAGGCGTCCTGGCCGGTGATGACGATGTTGGGGCGTCCCGGTAGCGGCCGGGACTTCTCCGGCAGTGAATCCCAGGTGCGGCGGCCCATGATGACCGGCTGACCGGCCGTGAGCTCGCGGAAGTGCCGAAAGTCTTCGGGCAGGTGCCAGGGGATGTCGCCGCCGGCGCCAATGACACCGTTCGTGGCTTGTGCCCAGATCATGGCGATCCGCGGGTCGTTCACAGGGCGCGTCCGTCAGGTCCGACGGTGACCCCTTCCTTCTCCAGAACGGCCTGGAAGGTCTCGTCGGTGAAACCGGTCATCGCCTGCGCATCCGAGATGCCGTCGATGTAAGCCTGGGTCACGACAGTGCGGAAGGCTTCCTCGATGGCCGCGGCGGCTTTGGCTATTCGGACACGGCGCACAGCGGCGTGGCCTTCCTGGAAGCCGCCATTGTCACGGTAGGCGGCAGCCTCGTCGGCGGGCCAGAGGCGCACATCGTTACCGCGGTCGCGAAGGATCTCGGTCAGTGGCTCGATGAGCTCGGGACGGATGGGCTGGGATTGCTTCGTCTTTTTGGGCATGGTCCACATGTGTACGGCAGCCGGAGCAGAGGTTCCCGCGGAGACGCTTGAGGCCCGTTCCGCACACATGATGTCCATGAGCGAAAACACTGTATTGAGCCCGGAAGACTTCGTCATCAC
>DASWAW010000412.1:0-5258 GCA_036390955.1 Arthrobacter sp. | reverse complement strand
GAGCAGCCGGCGCCGGACACGGCCACTTCGCCCACCTTCGGGGCGGACAGGACTTCCAGGGTCTCGCCGTCGTAGTAGACGTCGACGGCGTCCGGCCCGGCCAGGCGCACTCCGCCCTTGGCGAGCACCGCGGCGCCGCTGAGTTCGTGGATGCGGACGGCCGCGGCCTTGAGCGATGCGAGGTCGGTGATTTCCAGGCCGGACAGGGACTCGGCCTCGAAGTGGTTCGGCGTGACAAACGTGGCCAGCGGCAGGATCTGCGCCTTGAGGGCCTGGTCCGTGTCCAGGGCGTGTCCAGGTTCCTGGCCCTTGCAGATCAGCACCGGATCGAGCACCACGTTGGTGAAGGCTGCGGCGGCCAGCGCCGTGGCGACGGTCGAAATCGTCGCCGGGCTGCCCAGCATCCCGATCTTTACGGTGTCCAGGACGGACGGTGCGCCGGACGCGGCGCCGTAGGCCGCCGTCGTGGCCTCCAGTTGGTCCGCGATGACCTGCTGGTCGACCGGGACGAAGCGGTGGTTCCAGTTGTCCTGCGGATCGAAGGACACGATGCACGTCAGGTTGGCGATCCCGAAGACGCCCAGTTCCTGGAAGGTTTTCAGGTCCGCCTGCGCGCCGGCGCCGCCGGTCGCTTCGGATCCGGCGATGGTCAGGGCGACGGCGGGAGTGGCGGCGTCGGAGGCCGCCACGGCGGCGGGGTCAAAGGCGGTGGAAGTCATGGTCCCATCCTGCCACCCACCGGAAACCGCCCGCATTGTGCTCATGAACAGTATGAACAAAACCCGGGTGTTCCGGATCACAGGGAATAAGGTGGCGGACGGTGTTGCTTTCTTGCGGCGCCGGATCCAGGAAGGTTCATTGATGAGCACCCAACTGTCCGAATCGGCACAGACGAGAAAAGCCGTAAGCAATATTCTCAAAGGCTCCGCCGGCAACCTCGTGGAGTGGTACGACCTCTACGTCTACACAGTCTTCGCGGCGTATTTCCAGTCGCACTTCTTCAATTCCAAGGACGAGCTCCAGGCGGGCCTTGAAGCCATGGCCGTGTTCTCGACGTCGTTCCTGATGCGGCCGGTCGGCGCCTGGTTCTTCGGCCGCTACGCCGACCGCAAGGGACGCAAGGCTGCGCTGACCCTGAGCGTGACCATGATGTCCGCCGGGTCCTTCGCGATCGCCATCCTGCCCACGACCCAGCAGATCGGCGTGTGGGCCCTGCTCCTGCTGGTACTGGTGCGGCTGATCCAGGGCTTCTCCGTCGGCGGCGAATACGGCACCAGCGCCACCTACATGTCCGAGGCCGCCACGTCCAAGCGCCGCGGCTTCTTCTCCAGTTTCCAGTACGTGACGCTGATCGGCGGCCAGATGCTGGCTCTGCTGGTCCTCGTCATCCTGCAGAACACCATGGACAAGTCCACCTTGACGGAGTGGGGCTGGCGTATCCCGTTCGCGATCGGCGGCGTCGCGGCGCTGGTGGTCCTGTGGCTGCGTCGCTCGATGGAGGAAACCGTCTCTGCGGAGCAGGTCGAGGCCGCCAAGGTTCCGGCCGTGGCAGGCGTTGCCCAGCCGGGCACCATGAAGCTGCTGTTCACCCAGTACTGGAAGCCGCTGCTGATCTGCATCGGCGTCACCCTCGGCGGCACCGTCGCGTTCTACACGTACACCAACTTCATCCTGAAGTTCATGAACGACACTTCGGGCATCGCCAAGACCGACACCTCGGTAATCAACTTCTGGGCGCTGTTCATCTTCATGTTGCTGCAGCCGGTCTACGGCATCATCTCCGACAAGGTCGGCCGCAAGCCGCTGCTGCTCTGGTTCGGCATCACCGGTGTCCTGTTCACCTGGCCGCTGCTCTCCGCCCTGGCTGGCACCAAGGATCCGTTCACCGCATTCCTGCTGATGATGGGCGGCCTGCTGATCGTCGGCGGCTACACCTCGATCAACGCCCTCGTGAAGGCCGAGCTGTTCCCGGCCTCCATCCGGGCCCTCGGCGTCGGCCTTGGCTATGCGATCGCCAATTCGCTCTTTGGCGGCACCGTCCCGCTGATCGGTGCGGCGTTCCAGAAGGCTGAGCGGGTGGACCTGTTCTTCACCTACGTCACTGTGGCCATTGCCATCTCACTGGTGGTCTACATCTTCGCGCTGAAGAACAAGAAGTCCACGCACCTGGACCACGAACAGGGACACGCCTGGGACTCCGCTGCTTCCCCGGCTCTGCCTGGTGACGGCCGCAGGGACGACGACAAGGGCCTGGTCGACGCCTCGCGCCGCTAGGGCTACAGCGCTGCTGAGAACCACAGCGCGTACGACGGCGGGTTGCCGACTGCGGGACTTCGGTCGCCGCAGCCGGCGGCCCGCCGTCGTCGTTAAAGCCTTGGGCGGCCGGCGGCCGGCGGCCCGGCCGCCCGGCCGCGGGCACGGACGGCGGCACCACTCACTCGCTGAGCCGTGACCGGGCCGCCCGGGCTACTGGGCATTGTCCGCAAACCGCAGTTGCAGGATCGTGGCGGCAACTCCCACGGCAAAGGTCCCCGCGAGCACCGCGTAGCTGCCCGCCGGCAGCGAGTCGACCGGGTCGGCCACCATGCCGACCAGGAGCGGGACGATCGAGTAGGGAAACCACTCCGCCCAGCCGGTCTTGCCGAACAGGTTGCCGAGGGCCAGCATCACGAGCGAGAACGCGATGGGCGCCACCTCGCCGCGGCTCCACACGGCGATCCAGGCGACCACGGGCGCGAGCAGGAACGAGATCCCCGCAGCAAGCAGCACATGCACGATTCCGGCCGCGGCCAGGCCCATAGAGAACCCCGGCAGCTCCAGCGCCAGCCCGATCGCCAGGGCCTCGACGATGACAATGGCGACAAGCGCCATCCACCAGAGCGCCGCGACCACCAGCTTGGCGACGGCGAACCAGTGCCGGCCCACCGGCAACGCGAGCATGTTCTTGGCGGTGGCGTCGCTGTACTCCCTGCCAAACAGGTAGGCGACAATGAAGGCCAGCAGCAACATCCCGCCGATGCCAAAGATCAGCGTGAGCATGTAGAAGTACGCGGGCCACGTCGCCTCAAGTCCGGCGAGGCTTGCCTTGGTGCCCAGCAGCCCCAGCTGGGCCGCCCGCCCCGGTTCGCGCACAATCCACATAAAAAGCGCGATGCCGAGGGGCATCATCGCGAGCACCGCCAGCGTGGCCCACGTCGCCCTGGCCCGGTGGAGCTTCATGACCTCGGTGGCGAGGATCCGGCCGAACATCAGGCACCGCCACTCTTCGGGGCCTCGCCCGTGCGTGCGAGGAAGTAGCGCTCCAGATCCAGGGTAAGCAGCGCCTGCTCCCGCTCTTCCGGCGAGTAGACGCCGGCCGCGAAGGCGCGGGCTTTCGCGGCGAGCTCGTCGCGCGAGGACTCCTCGATGAGGCGGCCGTCGTGGACGATGCCGATACGGTCTGACAGGTGGGCCACCTCGGCCAGGATGTGGCTCGACATAAAGACGGTGACGCCGTGCTCGTCGGCGAGGGAGCGGAGCAGTTCGCGGATCTCGACGATGCCGGCCGGATCGAGTCCGTTGGCGGGCTCGTCGAGCATAAGCAGTTCGGGGGAGTGCAGCAGCGCGCGGGCGAGTGCGAGTCGCTGCTTGTTGCCGAGCGAGAGCTGGCCGGCGCGCCGGTCCGCGTACGGATCGAGGCGCAGCAGCGCGATCGAGTCGGCCACCGTTCTCGGCGGCGAACCCGTGAGGCGGCGCTGGATGTCGAGGTTCTCGCGCACGGTGAGGTTGGGGTAGGCGGTCGCGGTCTCGACAAGGAAACCGATGCGCGAAAACACCTCCGTCTCGCCGGGTACGATGCGCCGCCCGAGGACGGTGACCTCCCCGCCGCTCGGGCGTATGAGGCCGAGCAGCATGCGGATGGTCGTCGTCTTGCCCGCCCCGTTCCTGCCGAGGAACCCGTAGATCTCGCCCCGGCGGACGTCGAGGTCCATCGAGTCGACGGCGGCAACGCCGCGGTACCGCTTGACAAGGGCACGGGCGGACACCGCGGTGTCAGGCACTTTCCTCCTCCATGGCCCCATCCTGCCACCGCGGCCGAACCGTTCACAGTGCGGGGATAAACAGTCCGGGCTCCAACGCACCCGGTTCCCATGCCGCCGCAGGTGAGAGAATGAAGGGCGGTTCCGGCGGCCAGCCCGCCAGGAGCCATCCAGTGCTAATACAGCCGGCTGCCCGTGACCTCACTTGAGATCCGGGTACCAGGCGAACCACTACGAATGGAACACCCATGACTTCCGCCAAGACATTCCCGGCCGCCGCGCCGCCGAAGTTCGCCTCGATCGGTTCCCCGCACTTCGGCATTCTGCTGGCGGTCATGGCCGTGGTGCTGATCCTCTCCAACATCGGTGCGTCCAAGGGCGTGGCGATCGGCCCGATCATCACCGACGGCGGCTTCTTCCTCTTCCCGCTGGCGTACATTCTCGGCGACGTCATCAGTGAGGTCTACGGCTTCCAGGTGGCGCGCAAGGCCATTATCACCAGCTTCGCGCTCTCGGTCTTCGCGTCCCTTTGCTACTGGATCATCATTGCCCTGCCGGGCTTTGCCGACGACTTCGGTGTCGCCAAACAGGCCGCGCTGGAAGGCGCGCTGGGCCCGGTTCCGCAGATCGTGCTCGCCTCGCTGCTGGCATTCCTGGCCGGTCAGACCATCAACGCCTGGATCCTTGTGAAGATGAAGGCGCGCACGGGGGAGAGGTCGCTGTGGGCGCGGATCATGGGCTCCTCGGTTGCCGGCGAGTTCGTGGACACCCTGATCTTCTGCAGCATCGCGGCCTCCGTGATCGGGATTACCGACGCCGGCACGTTCCTGAACTACGTCGTCGTGGGCTTCCTCTACAAGACCCTCGTGGAGTTCCTCTTCGTGCCGGTCACCGCGGGGGCAATCGGCTGGATCAAGAAGCGCGAACCGAGCTACGGGGCGTAGGCGCCCGCCGGCGCAGCCACCATCTGCCGCGGCCACCGCTCTCCCCCGCCCGGCCGCCCCCCGCCCGGGCATCCCCCGCCCGGCCACCCCCGCGGCGAACTCGCCGCAAACGTGCGGGTTCGCCAGAACGTTCCGGCGAGTTCGTGGCTTTCCGGCGAACTCGGGGCAGCGACTCTCGGGCTCACGGTTTGGGACGACCGGCCAAAGCGCGAAGCAGCCGGTTTTTGAACTCCTGCTCGCGGAATAGGTCCTTCCACTCGACGCGGACGAAGAGCCAGCCGTCCTCCGTCAAGGC
>DASWAW010000411.1:0-2778 GCA_036390955.1 Arthrobacter sp. | reverse complement strand
GCCGCCGGGACTTAGGTCCCTAGACCGCAGCCGGAGGGGACCCTAGGCTCAAATGCATTCATCAGCCGGGCGGTCCGCCGACTGGAGAGGGTGCTGGGGTCATTCCACGCGTGCGTTGCCGTGCCCCCAACCTGCTCGCAGCACGCGGGCGCACAGGAGTTCACCATGCTTGTCACCGACGACATCCAGGCCTTGTCCACGGCTGTCAGCGGCCCGGTCGCCTTGCCGGACAGCCCCGAATTCGCGGACGAGACGCGCGCCTTCAACGCCGCCACAGTCCACCGGCCCGACGTCGTCCTGGGGGCCGAGAACGCGCAGGACGTCGCAGCCGGGGTGAAGTGGGCGGCGGAACGCAGGCTCCCCGTGGCGGTCCAGTCCACCGGGCACGGCGCTGACTCGGAGGTGGAGGGCGGCCTGCTCATCAACACGCGCCGCCTGCAGGAACTGCAGATCGATCCGGTCGAACGCACCGCACGCGTTGGGGCCGGGGTGAAGTGGCGCAGCGTCCTCGAGGCAAGTGTGCCGCTCGGGCTGGTCGGACTGCACGGCTCGAGCACCGACGTCGGCGTCGTTGGCTACACCCTCGGCGGCGGGCTGCCCGTGCTGGGCCGGGCCCACGGGTTTGCGGCGGACCATGTCCGCAGCATGGAGGTCGTGACTGCCGACGGCGCGCTGCGCCGGATCGGCGCCGAGGCCGAAGCCGAGCTGTTCGCGCTGATGCTCGGCGGCAAAGGCAACTTCGGGATCGTGACAGAACTTGAGTTCAGCCTCTTTCCGCTCGGTGATTTCTACGGCGGCGCGATCATTTATCCCGGGGCGGATGCGGCCGGCATCCTCGCCGCGTTCCGGAAGTGGCTGCCCGGGCTGCCGGACCACGCTTCGCCCTCAATCTCCCTGCTCCGGCTGCCGGAGATGGAGTTCGTCCCCGCGCCGCTGCGGGGCCAGTTCGTGGTGCACCTGCGCTTCGCCTTCCTGGGCCCCCGTGAGGACGGGGACGCACTGCTTGCCCCGATGCGGGCGGTCTCGCGGCCGTTGATGGACACGGCCGGGCCCATGAGCTACCTCGACGTTGACCAGATCCACATGGACCCGGCGGATCCGCTCCCGTTCACGGCCGGCGGAGCGCTCCTGAAAGACCTCGGCGAGGAAACCGCCGCGGACCTGCTGAAACTCACCGGCGAGGGCTCGGACTGTCCGCTGCTCCTCGTCGAGATCCGGCCGCTCGGCGGGGCCCTGGCCCGGGCCGGGACGCTGCCGGACGCCGTGTCCGGGCGTGACGCGGCGTTCCTGCTGTTCCTGCTCGGGTTCAAGATGCCGCCGGTCGCCGAGGCCGTCGCCGCCTCCATCCGCGGGGTCCTGGCTGAGATGGCTCCGCACTCGACGGGATACACGCTGGTCAATTTCCACGGCGAGCCCGGCGACGAAGCGGACCGGGCGAGGGCCTGGTCGCCCGCGGTCTACGAGCGGATGAGGGCCGCAAAGTCCAGCTACGACCCGGGCAACCTCCTGCGCTTCGGCCACACGATCACCGGAGTGCCGTCCGCGACCTGACCCTCCGTGCGGGGTCGTTCGCGAGAAACACGTCACGACGACGGCGGCCCCGCACCTTTTGCTGCAAAGGTGCGGGGCCGCCGTCGGTGTCGTTCGCATTCCGCCAGGGAGCGCGCCGCGCGGGCAGATCAGGGCGGATGGCGGGCCCGCATGTGCCCTCATCTGCCCACCGGGCGGGCGGGAAGACTAGCTGGCCAGCCAGATGTCCGGGCCGAAGACCTCGTAGTGGATCTTGGTGGCCGGGATGCCGGCGTTGATGGCCTCGTTGCGGATGCTCTTCATGAACGGCAGCGGACCGCACAGGTAGAGCGAGGCGTTGGCCGGGAGGTCCACTTCGCGCAGTGACATGAAGCCCTCCTTGGTTCCGGCGACCGGCTGCTCGAGCCAGAGCTGGAGGTCGGCGCCGTCGAGGCGCTCGACGTCGTCCGTCATCTGGCTGCGCAGGGCCCAGCTGTCCAGATCGCTTTCCGCGTGCAGGACCAGGACCTGGCGGTCCGTGCCGGCGTCGGCCAGGGAGCGCAGGATGGACGCGGTCGGTGTGCAGCCGATCCCGGCGGAGGCGAGGATGACGGGGCCGTCGCCTTCCTTGAGGGTGATTTCACCGTAGGGGTTGGAGATGTCCAGGACGTCGCCCACCTGGACGGTGTTGTGCAGGACGGGGGATACTTCGCCGCCGTCGTCCTTCTTGGTGGTGAAGGTCCGGCTCGTGCCGGCGTCGCCGGAGAGCGAGTACTGGCGGACCTGGCGCAGTCCGTCCGGGAGGGTGACCTTGACGCTGACGTACTGGCCCGGGAGGGCGAGGGTGATTGGGGTGTCGTCGGCCGGTTCCAGGGTGAAGGTCATGGAACCGGTGCCGGCGGTGGTCTTCGCGGCGACCCGCCACGGGCTCCACATCACGCTGTTCGCCTGTGCGGCGTAGAGGCCCTTTTCGATCTTGATCAGGGCGTCGGCCATGAGCCAGTAGACCTCGGTCCAGGCTTCGGCGATTTCGGGGGTGATGACCTCGGCCAGGTCCTCGGCGATGGCGGCGAAGAGGTGCTCGTAGACCACCTGGTACTGCGGTTCGGTGATGCCGAGGGAAGTGTGGCGGTGGGCGATGCGGGCGAGCACGGTCTCCGGCAGGGTGCCGGGGTTGTTCACCAGATGGGTGGCGAAAGCGGCGATGCTTCCGGCCAGGGCCTGCTGCTGGTTGCCGTTGCGCTGGTTGGAGCGGCTGAAGAGCCCGTC